>JABDJT010000190.1 GCA_013003335.1 Verrucomicrobiales bacterium
GGCACAGGCACAGGCACCTATGCAAACGCATCGGAAGCAATTTCGGATCCTGACCTGTCTTCAATCGACTTGCTCAGCGAACTGCTTGCAATGATCCCCCTGTCTGAGGAGGATCTCAAAGAAGCTACCAAACGTTCTCCGGCAATGGAGTCTGGACACTTGAAAGATCTCCTAATTTCCCAGGGTGGAGATGCGAGCAAAGGATTGATGGTATCGAACCTGGAGAAATCAAAACCGGATTTCACCAGCCCTGACTTGCGGGATCTTTTGATCGCGAACGTCCCTCTCGACGACAACGTAATCAAAAAAGTGAAAACGAGTTCGAATCTTGAGGGAGCCGACCGCGGGGCAGTCATTTCCGCCGATAACCAGGCAAAAGCTGGGGGCAGCGGTAAGAATAAGTAGAAGTGACCGGGGAATTCCAGCCTCTCCCAGGGGCCGCCACATTTACCGGATGATCGAAGGGTCGTAGCCCTTTTTCACCGGCAACTCGATATCCACGTCGTGCTGGATGCTCATCTGCCCGGATAGAATGCCGCCGTCTTTCAAAACGATCGCTTTCGCGGTGGCATCTCCGTTCACGGCCCCGGACTTAAAGATGCGAACGGTTCCGGAACAGGTGATGTTCCCGTGCACAATTCCGTAGATGTCAGCGGATTCGGCGACGACTCCCTGCGGAAAAACCAGTTCGCACTTCTTGTCGACCTGGAGGTGTTTGCAGTGCATGGACCCGACAACTTTGCCGGAATTCTTGAAAACCGCATTTCCGGAGCAATCGACTGAACCGGAAATTTTTCCCAGGACCGTTAGATCGTGGCAGGCGATGTCGCACCCGATCAGGGAACCCCGCTTATGGATCGTCACGTTGCCGCGCGTGCGAATCGTCTGCGACTGAGCGGTTCGGATATCGTAGTCGGAAAGGCTGATATAAACGGAGCAGCGGCCGCATTGTGTGCTCGTCGCGCACAGGCTCACATTCTGGACGTGATTGCACTTGAAACAGCGAACAGACCGCATGTCGGGCCCGTGCTCTTTTTTTTCGGGCGGGGAAAAATCTGCAGGCATTTTTGCCGGATCTAAAGGCCCGGTTTGGTCCTCCTTCCTGCGGTTCCAAAACGCCAGTTTTTTCCCGATCTCCGCGACGGAAGAATCCGTGTGATTTTCCTCCTCTTTCGTTTCTGCGGCAACGACTGCTTCAGCGTCCAACTCCACGTCTTCATCCGTGGAAAGCCCGCCGAGCAGGGCTTCCATCGATCCGGCTGAAAGGACTTCTTTCGGCTGGGCATCAGCTCCAAGATCAGCTGCCTTCTCCTCACTACCGCTTTCCTCGATCTCTTCCGGTTCGTCTTCCTCTCTGGCTTCATCCGTTTCACCCAAATCGTCTTTTACGTCGTCCTTTTTTTTCGGCGACACGTCGATTTCGGCCTTCCGTTCTTTAATTTTCGCCTCCACTTGATCTTCCATTCGCGCCTTTTCATCCGCCTCTGCTGCAGCCTTCGCGATTGGATTGGTAATGAGTTTTTCCGCTTTCTCCGGATTTGGATCCGATTTCGAAGTAGGAGACTCAGTATTCTGTTCAATCGGCGAAAGAGCTTTCTTCTTCGCTTCATGCGAGGACTTTCGGGCAGTTTCCAGCCAGGTTTCCGCTCCAATTTCCGGATCGATCTCCGGTTCTGCGGGGTCAACCGGTTCCGCTGCTTCAGGAATGGGAATGGTATCGTCCTCCCTTTCGTCGGCGGGCGACTCTTTGTCGGCGGCAGCGTCCTCACCCCCCACCACTCCTTCCGCGCCCAACTCTCGAAACGTGGACAACCCTGAAACGTGTGCGCCGCCCGGGCCGACTGCTTCCCCGTTTTTAATCCGGAAGTGTTCTCCGCAGGATCGGCAGAACGAAGAAAGCGCGTGACGCGGTTCCCGCTGCGTCGAATCGCAATACGGGCACGTCAGCAGGAGATCTTTCGACTTTTTCTTTCCAAACAAACCGCAAAGGGGTCAAAAATTTTTTCTCTCAGAAATTAGCTCTGTCTGAATTTTTCCGCCAAAAGAAAAAGCGCGCCGCTTTGCAGGGGCGCGCCTTTCAAATCGTGTGCTGACCGTCGTCCGGTCAATCTCTATCGAGGAAGCAAAAACTGCTTCGTCTGATTCGCTGCCTACCCCTGGTGACCGTGGCCGTGACCATGACCGCCGCCGTCGTGCGGTTTGTTGTCTCCGCCGCCACCGCCGCCGTCTCCTTTTTGGCCTCCGTCACCGCCGTCCTTTTTCTCCTCCTTGGGAGGATCGGACTTCCCGGCGGGCTTGGAAGCGGCTGCTTTCGCTGCAGCTGCGCCCACTGTGGATGACCCCATGAAAGTTGCCCCTTCCTCGATTGCCAGTTTCCCGGCTGTCACATCACCGTGGAGTTCGGCATTCTGCTTCAATTCGCAGCGCTCGGATACCACAATGTTTCCATTCACTTTTCCAAAAACCGTTACGTTCTTGGTTTTAATCTCGCCGTCGATCTGGGCGTTTTCACCCACCGTCAGATCTCCGTCGGAAACGACGGCACCTTCCACGAGACGTCCGTCCAGAATGAGATCATTGGCGAATTTCAACGTGCCTTTGATCTCGACATCGCTGGAGAGGATATTTTTGCTGGCACTCATATTGATCCCCGATGAAGCGGGCTTTTTCGGTGCTGATTTGTCGTTTTTATCTGAAGAAGCAGCCGGCTCGTCCTTGTTGGCCGGTTTGTCAGACGATTCCTGATTGATGATTTGTTTAAGCACGCGGGACTTTACACGGATTGCGCCGAAAAAGTCAATCTCCAAATACCAGAATAGCAGGCAAAGTTTGCCAATTTTCACAGTGGCGCCCCGGGCCCGCCATTGATTGATTTTCAGGGGAAAACAAATGAATTCGCCCAATCCGAATTTCATGCCTCGGGCACCGTGACGCCCCGGTCAACCAGCGGAGTCGAATCAACAGGGTTGGTTCGTCGAACAGTCCCACGTTCATTCGTTTGCATCCTCCGCCTGTTCCGCCAGTTCCTCGGCTGGATACGTCCAGATTTCACTCAGCGTCGGATGATAGTGCGGAACTTTCGCCAGATCCGCCGCCGTCGCGTTAAAATGCATCGCCACAGCAATCTCATGGATCAGGTCGACCGCATCGGGACCGACCACCGCGCCACCAACCAGTTCATTGGTTTCGGCGTCAGCGATAAGTTTCACAAAACCGTGCGTTTCCCCTTTCACCATCGACTTTCCATGATCATCGAACGGATAGGAATCCACGATCACCTTCCGGCCTTCTTTCTCCGCCTCCTCCTCGGACAATCCGACCGTGGCCACTTCCGGATGGGTGAAAATTCCGAGCAATTTCAAGCGGTAATCGATCTCCCGTTTCGATTCGGCCGACGCTTGATCGAGAAAGACCGCCGCGTTTTGCGCGGAAATTTCCCCCTGCTCGATCGCAATGTGAACGATTTCATACGGCCCGCAGACGTCCCCCGCGGCGAAAACGTGGGGCTGACTCGTGGCCATTTCAGAGTTCACCTTCACTTTTTTTCCGTCCGATTGCGTTTCGATACCGGCCGCTTCCAAACCAAGTCCTGCTGTGTTTGGCGACCGGCCCAGCGCCTGCAGAATTTCACCAGCCGTCACAGATTTTTCCTCTCCGTCGTGCTCAAAACACACCGTTTTTCCCGCATCGGATTCTTCCACCCGTAGCAACTTCGTGCCGGTGTAAACCGTGCAATTGTCTGCTTCGGACATCGCTTTTTCCACTGCGTCAGCCACGTCCCGGTCCGAGCCCGACAAAACCTGGGCGCTCCGCTGAATCACGGTGACTTCAATCCCAAGCCCTTCGAAAAAACAGGCCATCTCCAGCGCAATCGCTCCGCCCCCCAGCACGACGATTGAATCCGGGTATTCCCGCGCGTCGAGCACGTCGCGGCTCGTCCAATAACCGGTTTCCTCCAGCCCATCGATCGGAATGCGGGTAATCACCGAACCGGTCGCAATCAGAGCGGTGGCAAAGGTGATCTCTTTTTCCCCGCCAACGCGAACAGTGTGTTCGTCGATGAATTCCGCGGTGCCCCGAATCAGATCAAACCGGCCATCGGTGAGTTGTTCCTGCCGGTAGCTGGCGAACTCATCGATCAACTTCCGTTTCCGGTCATTGATGGCCCCGGCGTCGAACCCAAAATCATTCGCCCACAACCCGAATTCCTTCGAACGGCGCATGGAGCGCATCCGGTTTGATGATTCGATCAGTGTCTTGCTGGGCATGCACCCGCGGAGAATGCACAACCCGCCCAGCGTTTCGGCGCCATCGACCACCGCCGTTTTCAATCCGAGTTCGTGGGCCGTTCGCGCTGCAGCATAACCGGCGCTTCCGCCGCCGAGGACGAGATGATCGTAATCGTAAGACATGGTTCAGTTGAAAGTTCGGCGAAAATAGGCCGAAAACCTTACGAATCCAGTCCCTGAATGCTCCTTCTAATTTCGCGCCGGATTGACCACCCCGACATCCGGCCGAACAAACAGCAGCACGATTGGCTTTTCCCGCTTCGTCTCCGGAATTTGCGGGCGCTCCGCGGCAGCGACTTTGTCTTCGCCCTCCTTTTCCTTATACGGCTTCGGAGGTGCAGGTGAGGACTTTTTCTCTCCACCTTCATCGATTTCCACTGGCTCTCTCTGTGTCTGAATCAAACCAGGCTTCGGTTTCGGCATGGGCCCGGGCTTTTCCACCACCACTTCGCCAGGTTTGGGACGGCGAATCGTGCCGACAAAGGCGTAACCGCCGTCGGTAGCTGCAATTTGCGTCGTCACCTTCATCGTTTTCATGGTCGGCATCCGGCTCCGGAACTTGGGATCCGCATCCGCGTGGGGCCAGTGCGTGTATCCAGCCAGTTGAACGATTTCCGGCGAAAGATTGATATCAACGGTTTTCCCGTCCTGTCCGAGAACCATGTCCGCTTCTACCGTCGTGCCGAGGTGACGCGTTTCAAAGGCTGTCGGGTTCACGCCCGTAACCGGCGCCTCCGCCCCGTCTTTCAGATCGACCTGGTTGGGAATTTCCGCCGGATCAAATTCAGTCGGGTAAATGAATTCCGTGATCGATTCCACCTTCACCCGGTTTCCCGATCGGCCCTGCAAAACGACCGTCTGAATCACTTCGGCGTTTTTCGCCTTTACCCATTTTTGCACCTCCTTGCGCAGCGGCGTGCCGTCTGTCGTCATCGGATTTTCAAAAATCCAGTCGCTCAGGTCATCCTGCTCCACCTCGATCCATTCGACGATCAGGTGAATCACTCTCGGCCGATTCGCTGCAGCCGGATCTTCACCGGGAAATCCATCCAGCTGGCCGAAGGAATTTCCGCCCGCGAAAAAAATCGCGATGAGGCAAAACCGAAACAACAGGAGCGGTTTGGCGAACAGACCCTCTTCGCATGGATTGTAGATTTCTCGAAAATTCTTCATCACAGCGAATCAGCCCGGACAAACATGATCACAATTGGCTTTTCCAAATCTTCAGACTGCTTTTCCGGCGGCAATTTTCCGACGGCAATCAGTCCATAAGCTCCATTTGCCAGGGTGATTTGGGTTGTAGGTTTCAGGGCGGAAAAAGTCGGCATGAAAACTTTGAGTGAAGCATCTCCGATCGCTGTTTCATACACCTCGCCGTCTTTCAATTGATGCACCAACTCCGGTGAGAGGTTCAGATCGATCTCGCCGTTTTCCCCCAATACCGGATCCACTTCGAGGGTGAATCCTGTGTTTCGCGTCTCGAATGCAGTCGGATTGGGCGGAGTCATGGGGAATCGACCGGCCGGAATGGCCGCAGGAGGCGGAGCGGCGCCTTTTCCACCTTTCGCAGCGCCGACCGGCGCGGCGGCGGCCGGGACCTCCGGCGGATCGTATTCGGTCGGGTAAATGATTTCGGTGACCGACTCGATTTTCGCACGATTGCCTGATCGGGCATGAACCACGCCAATCTCGATGAGGCGTCCCTTGCCGGCCTTGACCCAAGTCTGGACAGCCTTGCGAAGCGGGGTCGCGTTGGACGGGAGCGGATTTTCAAGGCTCCACTCCGCGAAATCCGCCTGCTGGACCTCGATAAATTCGACCAGGACGTTCACCCCGGGGCTGATCACCGGGGCATTCGCTTTTTCCGCCGCTTCCTTCGCGAGCCGGTCCTGGATCTGTTTCTGGACCTTGTCTTCAAATTCTTTCAGAGCCTCCGAACTCGGGGCCTTTCCGCCTTTTTCCTGGGAAAATGCGGCTCCACCGAAACTGAATCCAATCGCGGCGAGAGCAATACAGAGAGTGCATTTCATCCAGCAGAGTATGCGCGAGACCAGTCACCCCGTTCAAGTGATCAATTGTAAATTTCAGGTAAGCCCGGCCTCAATTCGACGGTTGTCATTTTTTCCAAAAGCTGCCAATCTCCGCGACCTATGGACAACCCTTTCGTGATTTTGCTCATCGGAATCGCCGTGGTCATCGGGATGATCATTGGCCTGCGAATCAACGCCTTTATTGCCCTGATCACCGCCGCGATCGTCGTCAGCCTGCTCTCACCGGGTGTCGGGATTGCGAACAAAATCTCCGACGTCGCCGCCGCTTTCGGGAAAACCGCCGGTGGAATCGGGATCGTGATCGCTCTCGCCGCCGTGATCGGCAAATGCCTGATGGACAGCGGTGCAGCCGACCGGATCGTGCGGGCTTTCGTCCGCGCGCTCGGGGAAAAAGGCTCATCGTCAGCGCTGGCCGGGTCCGGATTTGTCCTCTCGATTCCCGTCTTTTTCGACACCGTTTTTTACCTGCTCGTCCCGCTGGCCCGCTCGCTCTACCGCAGCACGAAGAAAAATTACCTGAAATACATTCTGGCCATTTCCGCCGGAGCCGCTGTGACCCACACGCTCGTCCCGCCGACGCCGGGCCCGCTTTTGATGGCCCAGCAACTCGGCGTCGATCTCGGCATGATGATCGGGATCGGAGCCGCCATCGGGCTTCCTGCCGCCATTGCCGGACTGTGTTTTGCCAAGTGGCTCGATCGAAAAATGCCGATCGAAATGCGGGCGCTGCCCGGCGAAGACGAAACCACCGAAGCCGTTCCGGACAGCAAACTGCCGGGTCTTTTCGTTTCGCTTTTGCCCATCATTTTGCCCGTCGCCCTGATCGGAACCAACACCGCACTCGAAACCCGCGCCAACGGCGAACGTGCCGCGCAGGTGAAAGCGGAGGACGTGAAGGACTGGGGCGCGCTTTCCGCCGCCGTTTCGGGAGCGCAGGAAGGCCCGCTGAAAACGCTTGCCGGTTTCGCCGCTGAAATCCCGGCGAACCCGACCGACGAACAAAAAGCCGCTGCTGTGGCTGCGATCAACAAGGCGTTGACTGATCGCGAGCAATTCGACACCGGGGCCAGCCTCGCTCGTGCAAACCTCGCCATCGTTGAGCACGAAAATCGGAAGGTGCTCGAATCCGCCCTGCCGGAAACCGTTCTCGCACCCCACGTCTGGGACACGGCAAAGCGAACTGCTGCCAACACTTCCAAGTTTTACGGCAACGCCAATTTCGCCCTGTTGCTTTCGGCCGTGATCGCTGTCCTGCTTTACGTCCGCCAATGCAAGCCGACCAAGTCGAAATTCTCCGAAACGATCGAGTCAGCCCTGATGAGCGGCGGGTTGATTATTCTCATTACCTCGGCCGGCGGGGCGTTTGGCGCGGCTCTCGCTGCCGCGAAAATCGGTCCGGCAATCCAGGACATGTTCCCGACTGAGTCAAACACGGTCGGTATCGGGCTGCTGGTCCTGGCCTTCGCGATTTCCGCTCTGCTGAAAATTGCCCAGGGTTCCACCACGGTTGCGGTCATCACAGCGTCCGGCATGATCGCCGCGATGCTCGAGGGAATGACTCTCCCCTACCACCCCGTTTATCTTGCCACCGCGATCGGGGGCGGCGGTTTGATCGGTTCCTGGATGAACGATTCCGGTTTCTGGATTTTCTCGAAGATGTCCGGCCTCACCGAAGCCGAAGCCCTGAAATCCTGGACGCCATTGCTCTGCGTCCTCGGGCTGGTAACCTTCGCCATGAGCATCCTGCTCTCGCTGGTGCTGCCGTTGGCTCAGGCCTGAATTTCGATCAAACAGGATCTGTTCGCCAAACCACCCTGTTGGATCGTGGAAACGCCTTTCCGATCAATCAGCCGTCGAAGGCCGAGACGAGTATCGAAGCATTGTGACCGCCAAATCCGAAGGAGTTGGTGAGCGCGGTTTTGATTTTCACTTCGCGCGCGGTGTTCGGAACGTAATCAAGATCGCACTCCGGATCTTGGTTTTCGAGATTGATGGTCGGCGGGACGATCCCGTCGGTGATCGCTTTGGCGCAGGCCGCGAGTTCCACTCCGCCGGCGGCGCCGAGCAGGTGACCGGTCATCGATTTCGTGGAGCTGACGATCAGACCGTCTTTCGCGTGGCTGCCGAAGCTGCGCTTGATCGCTTTCGTTTCACAAATGTCGCCGAGACCGGTCGAGGTGCCGTGTGCGTTCACGTAATCGACATCTTCCGGATTCAGCCTGGAGTGCTTCAGTGCCACGTCCATGCACCGCGAAGCACCTTCGCCTTCGGGATGGGGCGAAGTGAGGTGGTAGGCATCGGCTGATACGCCGTAACCCAGAATTTCCCCGTAAATCCGGGCTCCGCGTGTCTTGGCGTGTTCGAGTTCTTCGATCACGACGACGCCGGCACCTTCGCCCATCACGAATCCATCACGATCGACATCAAACGGCCTGGATGCGCGCTCGGGTTCGTCATTTCGGAGAGAAAGGGCTTTCATGTTGCCGAAACCGGCGAGGCCCATCGGGACGATTGTGGATTCTGAGCCACCAGCGACGAAGGCATCCGCGTCTCCGAATTTGATCATCCGCCAGGCCTCCCCAACGTTGTGGTTGGAAGTCGCGCAGGCCGTCACGATGCACATGTTCGGACCACGAAGATCGTAATCCATCGAAACCATGCCGCTGGCGATGTTCGCGATCATCATCGGGATGGTGAACGGCGACACGCGGGACGGGCTTTTTTCCAGCAGGTTCTGGTGCTGGACTTCGAGAGTATCCAGTCCCCCAATGCCGGAGCCGACCATACAACCGAACCGGTCGCGATCGACCTTGTCAAAATCGACGCCCGAATCTTCGATGGCCATCTTGGAAGCAGCCATGCCGAGTTGGGCGAAGCGGTCACTGCGCCGGGCGTCTTTCGGATTCTTAAAAAACGGTTTGGGATCAAAATCGACGACTTCGCCCGCAATCTTGCAGGAATAGTCCGATGTGTCCATTTGCTCAATCCGGCGAATGCCGCTCTTCCCGGCAATCAAATTTTGCCAGAACGTATCCAAGTCATTTCCCAGCGGGGAAACGACACCAATGCCTGTGATGACGACTCTTCGATCCATGGTTTCGTTTGAGGGCCGTATAATTCCGCGTGATCTCCACGGTTTGCAAGCGCCTTCCGGTTTCAAATTTCGCGAACACTTTCCCGCTCATTCAGCGCCTGGCAGGAGGGACACGTAACGATTTCCTGACCGGATTCATCTTCAAACACGTGCTCGCAAATGCTGCAAATCACGAAATTTTTGCGTCGGCGACGCTCGCGACCGCGCTGGAAAATTTCAGCCGCAACCCAAACCAGGAAAAGCGCCCCGAGCAGGATGACGAGATACCAGACGATTAGGCTGTCCAATGTAACCCGGAACATGTTTCTACTCCTGATCTCCCGGCGATGATTTGCCCGTGGCCGGATCATTCGTCAGCCCCAGCTCGCGGGCCGGGAAAGACAACTTCAACTCCGGTTTCCGCCTCGTGAATGAGGGCACGAATTGAATCGAGTAATCATCAAGGTTGGCTCGAACACCGGCATTTTCCGAAGCCGGCCGGAGAAACACGACCCGGTCCTGGATTTTCCCCATCACCGCATGCACGGCTGGATCTTCCGGGTTCAACAGCGTAACCCGGTCCGGAACCGGTTCCACCTTTCCCCCGGGCGGATACACCACCTGGAAAAGATAAAATCCCGCCACGTGCAGCACAACCGACATGACGAGGAATACCGCGATGTGCAAAACCAGCCGCTGACGGTGCCACCAGTGAAAAATCAGCCCCTCCGCTTTTTCCGCCGCTTCAGCCTTTCTCTTTTCCTTGCGTTTTTTGCTACCGAAAATCATCACTAATCCCCACTCTGCGTCGCCAGCGCGACTTCATAGCCGTGCTTCAACACCATTTGCGAAAGTTCCATCATCGTCCCGTAATCACTCCGCCGATCACCCAGCAACACCACGTGCCGGGCTTCCTCCGTCGATTCAGCCAGCCTGGCATCCAGTTCCTCCAGGGTGACGCGGTCTTCGTTAAAATAAATCTGGGCCAGCTCACCCGGAGCCACCGTGATGATGTGCGAGCGGTCCGCAGCCGGCATGCTGGACGTCGAGACCGGCAGATCCACCGCAATGCCCGATTTCAACATGAAATTGGAGCCGAGCAGGAAAAAGATCAGCAATAAGAGGATCGAATCGAGCAGCGGGACCGTGTAGATAAAACCGGCTCGATCAGGCAGTGTGGACTGCAGTTTCACAAGCTTTTGACGTTCGAATCACCTTCGTCCTTAGATTCCATTTCCTCTTCCGGCTTGTCCGGCCGGATCGAAATGATGTCGCTCGGCGCTTCGCGCAAATCACAAATCGTATTCACGATTTCGATTCCCGCACTCTCCATATCATGCATCAAAGTCCGTGCGTAAGCCCGCAGGTAGGAATAAAAAACGAAAGCCGGAATTGCGACCATCAGGCCTGCGGCCGAACTGATAAAACTCTCATACACGCCCTTCGAAATCTCGGTAAATGTAAAAAATCCACCCGTGGCGCTCACCTGGCCGAACGTGTCGACCAGCCCGATAATCGTCCCCAGCAGACCGATCAAGGGCGCGACGTAGGCGACCGATAACAGAACAGCGAGATACTTCTCCAGCTTTGGCACCTCCAACTGCCCGCTTTCCTGCACGATATCCTTCAATTCCGTTCGCGGAGAAGAATACCGGCGAATGGCCGAGTGGATCACCCGTGCCACCGGTCCCGGCGTGCCGGCACACTCGTGCATCGCTTCCGAATACGCGCGGTTGCGGATCAAATTTCGCAGCCCGTGCAGGAAATCACCGATTTCGATCTTGGCACGGTGATAGTAAAACAGCCGCTCAAAGAAAATGGCGACCGTGATAATTGAGCAACCGAGAAGCAGCCACATCAGCGGGCCGCCTTTTGTAATCAAATCCATGGGAGAGAGGTGCGTTCCGGGTCTCAGAAGCGGAGCGGTGCCAGTTGTAACATACGGCCCTGCCCCTTCAAAGTAGAATTTGCGTGTTCAAACGATCCAACAGGGTATCCCGTCCGAACGGACCCTGTTGTTTCGAATCCGTCAAACGAACGAACAGGGTTGGTTTGTCGATCAGACCCTGTTGACTCGTTTCCGTCAAAAATGTTCATTTCAGCCAATCTCAAACACATACCTCGGTCCACCAACCTGCTCTTCTTCGTCCTCCTCTTTTTCTCCGGAAACATTTTCATCATCGGCGTGTGGTTCCCCTGTTTCAGCAGAAACGGGGCCAATGTCTGACGCTATCTGGCCCGAAATCGCGGCTACATCCTCTTCCTTTTCGTCCTCTTCGGATTCGGTTTCATTGGAAATAGCTGGTTCCACCATCAGAGGAGCGGAAACGGAGGATTCTTCTTCGTCAGCTTCCACCTCCTCGTCGTCCAATTCGGACAAATCGGGTGCGTCGTCGCCGGTTAATTCGAAAACGGGAGTCGGAGTCTCGGATTCCGTATCGTCCAGTTCCTCGTCTTCGGAAGCGATTTCAAACGGGGAATCCACCACGGGAGGCGAGTCCGCGGTTTCCGTATCAGATTCAGTTTCGACGGAAGATTTGGAGAATTCATCGTCCTCCGGCGCGGCTTCGACCGGGGCGGTGTCGGACAACTCGAAGGAAACAGGATCCGAATCTTCCTCCTCCTCCTCCGATTGGATTTCGGATTCGATTTCCGGGTCGGAAGCTGGCTCCAGATCGTCTTCAAAAACCGGTAAAGGCGGGGGAGGAAGGAGCCCCGAAGTGATGGGTTCCAGTTCTTCTTCGGCTTCGGGTTCTGTTCCAATTTCCGGTTCTTCTGCTTCTGGTTCTGCTTCCGGAACGGTTTCTGTCTCAGAGTCATCACGATGCCCGGACAAGACGGTCAGTAGCGGCTCGGTGACTTGCGCAGCTTTTTCGCGCACGATTCCGGCAGGTAGCTCGCTCTCAGCCACGCCGACGAGAATAAAGATTTCCCCCAACTCCCGGAGGTAAACGACCTGGTCCTTGCCCTGGTGAATGCTCTCAACCGGCTCGCTTTCACCCACAGAATCGCCCAGCGCGCGGACGGCTCCGGCTGCGCCGGCAACGAGCGCGCCGACGGTTTCCACCGAAACTTCGGAATCGGCAGCAATACCGGCCAGGAGAGCACCCGACCGATCAACGATGAGGGCGACGTCAAGTTCGGCGTCTTCTGCAAATTCCCGGAGGATCTCCTCGGCTTTTTCCGCGACATCACTCGAAATTTCGAGGGGGTCAGCTGCGGAATGATCGTTCATTGGGGGGTGGAATGGTTGATTCAATCTTCGGATTCGATCTCAGGAACTGAGATACACTTCGGTTTCTTTTTTCTTGCCCTGCTTCGAGCCGGATTCTTCTTCGGCACGCTTTCCTCGCTGCATGGGAATAATGTTATCGGGTTTTTTCTCACCGTGAAATTCGCGAAGGATACTTTGCGTCACATGATCGAGAGTTGCAAACACCTGGTAGCCGGTTCTGGCACAGGCCAGGAAGCTCGGTTCGGCGATCCCCAGGTCATCGTCCATCTCATCCGGCGGCATCGCGTCGACCAAATCTCGCTTGTTGAACTGCACGGTCAGGGGAACCGTTTCGGGATCCCGCCCCAGGCTTGAAAGGTCTTCCATCATGGCTCCAAAGGATTCGCGATTGGCGGATATCCGATCCGGATGGGAATCAGCCACGAAAACCACCCCGTCAACTCCCTGAAGGACCACTTCGCGGGTTGATTTGTAAACCCGCTGACCGGGAACGGTGTAGAGCTGAAAACGGGTTTGATAACCGTTGATTTCGGCCGCGTTGACCGGGAGAAAATCGAAGAAGAGAGTTCGCTCGGAATTGGTGGCGATCGAAACCATGTCCCCCCGCCTGGAAGGGTCGAGTTGACCGTAAATGTAGGTCAGGTTCGTGGTTTTTCCGCCGAGCGGGGTGCCGCAGTAGACGACTTTGAATTGAACTTCGCGGGTCTCGTGATTGACGACTGCCATGGTATTGAGTGGAGTGGTAAAGGGTCTTTCTGGAGTCAAAAAATCAGCATTTGGAGTATCAAACTTCCAAAACTAATTCCGGGTGATTGTCACTGTCTTTCATACAGTCGCGAAAATTGGATTTTTGCCGGGAAGCCTCAAAGGCCACCCAGTCCACGAGCCACGAGCATCAATTTCTCGCGAACACCGGGATCGAATTCGCCGGGTTGATGCCGGACGGTGAGGACGTTTTCCCCATGTGTAAAAACAGAAATCTGGCCTTTGTCCGTGTGGAAAGTGAAGGCGCTGGCTTCCGGAACACCGGTGATCGCCGCCAGTTCCTGAGCGTGACTGGCCAGACTCTCAATCTGCGGAGCGCCCATGGCTCCTTCACCGGACCGCGCAGCATGGGTTGTACCCCGGGGGGATTTGATGCCGCAGGTCGCGATGCCGGGAAGCTCTACGACTTTTCCGGCCACTCCTTCGAGCGTAAAGGTTTCGTTCGATCCGAAGACAGCCCGCAGTTCGACCTGCTCCACCACTTCGTCGACAGGTGCCGGGGCCATCGCAGCTTCGGCTTCCGGTTGGCTTGATTGATCAGCGGCAGCGTCGGCTTGCCCGTGATTCAGTTCATCAAAAAATCCGTTTTTATCGGTTACCGGATCGGATGTGAACGGACTCAATTCATCAAACGAATTATCCTCCTCCTGTTCAGCAGCTTCGGGAGCAGGCGCCAGTTCCGGAGCCGCCACTTCACTTGGAGCCGGATTCTGCGCGCTTTCAGTTATCGCCGGGGGAAGTTGAAACGATTCTGTGTTCGTTGCAGGCGCTGCGTCTGCTGCGGCAGGAATCTGAGGTGCCGGTTCCTTCGGCAACGGGGCGGAAAATTCCACCGCCTCTGATTGGGTTTCCGTTGCTGAAGTTGATGCCTCGGGGAGAGGAGGAAAAGGATCCGCTTGAGACGGACCCGGATCGCCGGCTGTTTCGCCGCCGGGGCCTCCAAAGCCGGGCGGAAATCCCGGCTGGATTCGCGGCGGCTGCTCTTCTGCAATCGGTGCCGGCTCACTTGCTTCTGTCGTTTCCTGAAATGGGTTGGACTGCGAAGGCGGAAATTGGTCCGTTTGCTGCTGCAGCTGATCAGGTTGTTGTAAGGCCTGAACGTTCGCCTGAAAATCCGGCTGCTCCGGGTGCGGCTGTTCCTGCGGCTGCTCCGGACGCAGTTGCTCCTGTTGGCCTTGCGGCTGCTGGGGCAGAGGTTGTAAAAAATCGGGAACGGCAGTTCCTTCCCCGGATTCGGGTTGTTCCTGCCCGGGGACAGGGATCGCAGAATCTTCTGCCGCTTTGTCCGCGAACATCGTGGAAAAGCTGTCGTCCGTCTCAAATGGATTCGTGGCCGGCGCAGGATTTCCCGCAGAACCACCTTCGGCATCCGGTGCTTCCGGTGATTGAAAACTCGACGAAGGCGTCGCTCCAAAATCCTGGACAAACGGATTTTCTGCAGCCTGACCGGATTCGGCTGCTCCGAGAGTCGGCTGATTCGGTTCGGCCGTTTCGAAGGGATTGGCGTCGGGGAAAAGCGCGTTCGTGGAAGGAGGTTCTCCTCCGGCATCCTCAAATGGATTGGTTCTATCACCCCCGCCATCGGGATTTGGATTATCGGATATCGGCCCAATTGCAGAGAATCCAACGGACGGTGTGGCGCCGGAAGGTTCACCGCCCGCCGCTTCCGCGCTCGGAAGAGGCGGAAACTGGCTCTCTGCCTGGGGATTCTCTTCCCCGGGGGCCTGTTCGGCAGGAGCACTCATGGGGTTGAATCCTGCATTCGGATCGCCAGGCACACCGTCCTGGGAAGCTGGGGGACCAAAAGGCGACCCCGGCTGCACATTTTCCGCCACCTGGGGAGCTTGAGGCGGTTGCTCCGCGCCCTGACCCCACATCGAATCGTCTCCCGATCCGGCCGCTGGTTCACCACCCGGTGCAGTTCCCGCGTCCGCAAATGGATTGCCGGTAAACGGAGCCGCACTCGCTTCGGTCATGGCCGGCTGCGACGGATTCCCCGTCGGATTATGTCCTGAATCGGGTCCCAGCTTTGGCGGGAGAGTCACGACCGAATCATTCAATGGCGTAATTTCAGCTGCAAACAAGGCAGGACACGCCGCCCAGATCGTAGACAACTTGATATCCGTCGAGCCGTCTGCCGGCATCTCCAGCGAAATTGTTTGTTCCATCGGAATTCCGCTCTGCGCGGCCAAGGCGGGCGGAATGAACGCTAGTAGTTCACTGGCAAGATATTGCTGCTGAACTCCCGCTTGTCCCGGTTGCTGTGCTTGTGGATTCGAAGCCCGGGGATCGGTCCCGGCTCCGCCCTGAAGTGGCATTTGTTCAAACATGGCTTGGAAGTTTCCAGTGTCGGTCGTCTGAGACGACCCATTGATAAACGGTTGGGTAACCTCGCCACTCTGACCGTCCAATCCGGTCCCCGGCGCCTCTTCAGACGCATTTTGAGGATCGGATTCGTCACCTTGAGAAAACATCTTTCGAAAGGAGAAGGACATGGCTGGGTGGACTGAGGGGTCACTACAATTACGTGAAATCGTCCTCGAAATTGTGGTCAGATGACGATTCTTGGTAATTATAATTTTTCTAAGAAACCCAAATTAATCGAGAGTTAATTGATTTCAAGTATTATTCAATAAGTCTTAAAATTATTGAAACGTTTACAAATCACGTCTCTAACCCCTCCAGAATTCACATTTCCGAACGAACAGGGTCTGTTCGCTGAACCAACCCTGTTGGTTCGTTTTTGACTTTAGCTAACCGTCAACCGTCACTTGGCCAGCAGCTTGCGAAGAACCGTGTGAACCTTTTCTTCGGCTCCGGGTGCCACCCAGTTCCAGTCGCCCAGGTTCGAATCCCGTTCGTCCAGAGCCCGTTGCACAGGAATGTAGCCGGGGCCGCACTCGCCGTATCCAACGACCATCACGAACGCATCCGGATCAAGTTCCCGGGCAAAGAGCTGATATTCCACATAAATTTCGGCCGGCAACAGGATCAGCTTGGCTTTCCCGCCAAAATCGAGCATAGGCACATCAATCGGCTGCCCGGCTGCACACCGTGCCTGCCAACTCAGGCCAAGCGCCGCCATTCCGACTTTCATCCGCCCCAACTCGCCCTGCTTCACGCGCTCCCGCAGTTTTACCGGCGCAAAATGGCCGTCGATCCGGGGATCGAGAACGAGCGGCTCGGAGCGAAACGTCACTTCGCCGGCCGGAATCCAGTCCGTGTTTTTCCACGCCGCCGCCATCCCATCCTCAAGGCGCTGCGCAAAAACCGGCCGCATCTCCGGTTTCCCGTTGTTGAATTTTCCAACCGTCACGTTCCCGCTCGCGCCGCTCGCATAAATTTGAAAAACCTCCGGAAACTTTTCCTGCCGCGCTCTTCTCGCCATTCCCGGAAAATCCGCTGAAATTCGCGCTGTTCGGTAATAGCTCATCGGATGCGTCGCGTAGCTGCTCAGCGAACAAACTGCCCGGTTTTCGTCACCAAAACTGAGCATCTTCAGCATCGGATCGATGGTTCCCACCGGCGCGATTCGCCCCGGCAAATTGCTCCCTCCCGATCCGCGCGCATAGCTGACTTTCCCCTGCTTGTCGACAAATCGCCGGTTCGACGCCACGTCCTTCACCTCCCCTTCCCCGATCCCAATTTGGGTGACAGGTTTCGGATTCCGGAGGGCTGTCTTTACAGCTGCCGCAACTGATTGGACCGATTTTTCGTGAAAATCCGGGTCGACCAAAACCGTTTCTGCGCCGGCTTCCGCCAAAATTTTCTGGGCTGCAAGATCTGCCAGCGGCGTGTCGTGCTGATGAATCGAAGTAACCATCACGCGGACGCGATCTGTCCCTGCCGCTTCGGCTAAAACATCCCGCCAGCGATCATAAGCGTCATTTCGAATCTCTGACCAGTCGACCGAAACGAACACCACCGGTTTTTCCAGCGTGCCACCACGCAGCACAAATCCACGTGCGAACAGCGGGTCTTCAACCGCCGCGGAATCTTTTCCGCCACCGGTAAAAAGCTGGTGCCCGACCGGCGGGGTCACGTCCGCTGAAAACGTGGCAATTTCCAATTCGGCCGCTTCAGCGACCGTTGCCAGGCTCAGCAATACCGGAAGGAAGATTCTCATTTAAATTGTGATCTTTCTCGCCCGCGCCTTGATTTCCCACCTCTCCTCCGTGGCTGCGCCGTCGCGAACGATCACCGCTTCATTGTAGAGCGCGAC
>JABDJT010000195.1 GCA_013003335.1 Verrucomicrobiales bacterium
ACAGCCCCGTGAAATCCGGCCCGACCTGCTCGCGGCTGGCGCTTCCGAAATCGACGACCTCGCCGGTGGCCAGCACGGCGCGAAGGCCGAGCACGTGATTCGACGTCATGCCGGATTTCAGGCAATGCGCGCCGCCGGAGTTGAACGCAACGTTTCCACCGATCGTACAGACCTGCTGGCTGCTTGGATCGGGTGCGTAGTGAAGGCCGTGCGGCCGGGCTTCCTCGCTGACCTGTAAATTCAGCACGCCCGGCTCGACCAGCGCAGTTCTCTGATCGGGATCGAGTTTCAGGATGCGGTTTAGCCGATTCAGCGTGATGACGATTCCCTCCTCGACCGGCAAAGAGCCGCCCGAGAGTGAGGTGCCGGAGCCGCGCGCGACGAAGGGGATTCCGTACTCATGGCAGAGGCGAACGGTGTCGATCACTTCCTCCTCCTGCTGCGGGATGACCACCGCCCGCGGTTTTGCTTTGAAAGCTGTTAGCCCGTCCGATTCGTATGCTGTGAGATGAACCGGATCAACGAGCAGACGATCCGGCGGATAGAGGTTTTGCAGGGCTGTGAAAAAATCAGCCATTTAGCAATTCCTCCAGTGCCGCCAGGATCAAATCGACGTTCCGCCGCGAGCAGGCATGGCCCATCAGGCCGATCCGCCAGGCCCTGCCGGCAAAGGGGCCGAGGCCGGCGCCGATTTCGAGGCTGTAATTTTCCAGCAACCACTTCCGACCGTCAGCTTCGTTCACCCCGTCCGGAGCGTGGATGGCATTCAGAGTCGTGAGCGATTGCTCGGGAATGTACTTCAGGCCCAGTTTTTCCAGTCCGGCACGAAGGCGATCGTGATTTTCGCGATGCCGCTCGATCCGGGCATCAAGCCCTTCCTCCACGACGATCATGAGCGCTTCGCGCAGCGCGTAGGTCATGTTGATCGGGGCAGTGTGGTGATAGACGCGGTCACTGCCCCAGTAATTTCGCAGCATCGACATGTCGAGATACCAGCTCTGAACTTTCGATTGGCGGGCATCCATCTTTTCCAGTGCCTTCGGCGAAAAGGTGACGGGGGACAGGCCGGGTGGGCAACTCAGGCATTTCTGCGTGCCGGAATAACAGGCATCAATACCCCAGTCGTCGATCCGCAAATCCATCCCGCCCAGCGAAGTTACGGCGTCGACGAGCAGCAGAGCGCCGTGCTCGTGAACGACCGGCGCGATCGCGTCGATCGGCGTGTGGGCACCGGTGGAGGTTTCCGCGTGAACGATCCCAAGCACTTTCGCGTTCGGGTTTGCGTCGAGCGCTTCGCCGATTTGTTCGGCGGAAAACGATTCGCCCCAGGGAATTTCGATGGCGTGAACCGTCGCGCCGGCGCGTTCCATGACGTCTTTCATTCGCGTTCCGAACACGCCGTTGATGCAGACAATCGCATCGTCGCCCGGCTCGACCAGGTTCACGACGCAGGCTTCCATCCCGGCGGAACCGGTACCGGAAACGGCGAGCGTCATTTCATTTTCCGTCCGGAAAACGGTCCGGAGCAGCGCCCGCGTCTCGTCCATGATCTTGAGGTATTCCGGATCGAGGTGGCCGAGGGTCGGCGCGGCCATGGCATTGAGGACGCGGTTCGGGACTGTGCTCGGGCCGGGGCCCATCAAAATTCGTTCGGCGGGATGAAGTTGGGCGTAGGAAGTTTCGCTCATTTTTCAGGGATAAAAAACGATCCGCAGGGACAGACGGTCACCTGCCTCGCGGGGGCTGTTACGATCCAACAGGGTTGATTCGACAAGTCAACCCTGTTGATTCGTTTTTCAGGCTGAAAGCAGCAATCAGTGATCAGTGATCAGTGATCAAACCCGTCGCCGTCTGATTTGGCGCGGGTTTCGAAGCGCATGGAGGCTTCGTTGAAGGTGAGCGGAACTTCACCGGTCGGGCCGTTCCGCTGCTTGGCGATGATCAGTTTCGCGAGACCTTCTTTTTCCTCACGCTCTTCCTCGGACTCGGCGTAATACTTGTCCCGCATCAGCAGACCGACGAGGTCAGCGTCCTGCTCGATGGCACCGGATTCACGAAGGTCGCTCATTTTCGGCGTGCCGCCGGAACGGGCGTCGGGCTGGCGGTTCAGCTGGGCGAGGACGATGACCGGAACGTTCAATTCCTTGGCAATGCCTTTCAGGCCACCGGAAATCTCGGCAACTTCCTTTTCACGGCCGTCGCGCTTGCCGGTATCGGGAGATTTCAGCAGCTGCAGATAATCGATCATGATCATCTTGATATCGTGCTGCTGCTTAAGCCGTCGCGCTTTGGCCTGCAACTCGTTGATGGAAATTCCGGGCGTATCGTCGATCCAGATCGGTGCATTCTGCATCTGGGCAGCGAAATGCATGAGCTTCGGGAAATCGGATTTCGACAGGAACCCGCCCCGCAGTTTCTGCATTTGAATTTTTGAGCGGGAGCACAGGACACGCTGGACGAGCTGCTCGCTGCTCATCTCCAGGCTGAAAACCGCGACGGCTGTGTCCCCCTCGATGGCGACGTTTTCGACGATGTTCATCGCGAACGATGTTTTCCCCATCGAAGGACGGGCGGCGATGACGATCATTTCCCCGCCATGGAAGCCGTTGGTCATTTCGTCGAGGTCTGGAAATCCGGAGGAAATGCCGGCGGAACCGGTTCCGTCGGAATTGTAAAGCTCCTCGATGGTCTCGACAAGATCCATGACGATCTCCTGCATGTCCTTGATTTCCTTCGAATTCTCCGTTTCATCGCGGATTTTGAAAATCCGTTTTTCGACGGAATCGAGAAAGACAGCCGCGTCTTCGGGCCGGTCATAGGCGAGCGCGGCGCTTTCGGTGCAGTCCTGGATCACCCGTCGGAGGATGAATTTGCTTTTGAGAATCTCGGTGTAGTGCTCCCAGAGCGAGGTGGTGGGCAGTTCATCCAGCAGATCGGAAACAAATTGCGGGCCGCCCACGGCATCAATCTGGCCGCGGTCAGTCAGTTCGGCGGTCAGGGTAATGATATCGAGATCACCGTTCGGCCGGGTTTTGTAGAGATGGAGGATCGTTTCGAAAATGATCCGATGGCCGGGGATGTAGAAAAATCCGGGGCCAAGATGCTCGACAGCCTTGGGAATGATAACATGCGGATCGAGCAGCATGCAGGACAGGACAGCGCGTTCCGCCTCGGAACTGAGCGGCATGGAGCGCAATGCTTCGTCCGCCGCATCGCTGATTTTTTTGGCGGCTTCCCCGACGCCGGACTTCAGGGAGCCGGCAGGAGGCGTTGCGTGGCTCTGGCTGGTACCGGATTGATTGGGAACAGCCGGATTTTGCGGGCTATCGGCAGGCGATTGAGGCATGGGAAAGAGGCAGTCTGAATGGAACAGAACGCCATCCTAAATTCATTCGCCCATTCCGAAAATCAAAAATTCCGGAAAAATGCGGATGCCGTCCAAATTCCTGAATTTGAGGCGTTTACGGGACGATTCACACAGCAGTCCACAGAGTTATTCACATTTCGGCAATTTTTACCGAAGCGAACGAACGACCTGCGAGGCCCGGTTTTGAATTACTCGTCTCCGGCGTCTTCGGCGTCGTCCTCTTCCTTCGTCTCAGCCACGACCTTCACGGTGACCTGAGCGGGAACGTCCGCATGCAGTTTCACCGGAATGTCGAATGAACCGGTCGATTTGATCGGCTTGTCGAGCTGGAGTTGATGACGATCAAGATTGATTTGGCGGGACTTGGCGTTGATGGCCTCGACGATATCGCTCGTGGTAATCGAACCAAAGGCCTTGCCGCTTTCGCCGATCGAAAGCTCGAGCGTGAGCTTCATTTTCTTGAGCTTGGTCGCCAGCTTGTCTGCATCGGCCAGTTCATCGGCTTCGCGCTGGGCGCGAACGGCCTGCAGATGTTCGATGTGGCGAAGGTTGCCTTTGGTTGCTTCGTAGGCTTTTCCCTGCGGAAGCAGGCAATTGCGGGCGAAGCCACGTTTCACGCTGACGACATCGGCTTCGGCGCCAAGACCGTCTACTTTTTCGCGGAGGATAATATCTACAGTTGCCATTTTGGCCGGGGTTCAGGTTCTTCTGAAAAAAGGGCAGGACCTGTCGGCCTGATTCGAAGATTTGTCAAGACTCGGTGTCTTCCGCCGCAACGATGTCCAGGTCGGGATTTTCAGCCTGCAGGCGATTCACGATTTCACCGGCCCCCGTGTATTTGTAGTCGTCGATCTTCGCGCGGGTCGCGCCGGCTTTCACAAATGCGATTCCCCGATCCCATTTTCGAAGATCCAATTGCGAAATCTCAGCAAATTTCAGCCGGTTTCCGGCCGGAAACCGGATTCCGGATTCGTCCGCTGAAA
This sequence comes from Verrucomicrobiales bacterium, assembly GCA_013003335.1. Taxonomy (GTDB): domain Bacteria; phylum Verrucomicrobiota; class Verrucomicrobiia; order Verrucomicrobiales; family DEV007; genus JABDJT01. The sequence continues at coordinate 4,351 of JABDJT010000195.1, forward strand.
GCGTTTTTTTCCGCTCCCGCAGAAGGTAAATCGCCAAGCCGGCCGCAATAATTCCCATCAGCGCACCGTAGAAAAACTGGTCCCGAATTTCTTTCGCGGTGAGAATTTTCGGCTCCTCCGCTGCGAGGTGGCGCGATGCGGCAAACCGACTCCAGGTCTCCCCTTTCCGTCCGGATTGTATCGCCTGGTTGAGCGCCTCACTCTGTGCCTCTGAAAAATCCGCGAGGTGAAATGCAGACGGATCGGGCAAGCCGGCATCTCCGGATTTGCCGGTCTCAAAGGCCGCGAACAGAGCGGCATTGAAATTTTTCTTCGGATAGCCGATCCAGCCGTCGTAGAAAAAATACAGCCCCAGGCCCGTCACGAGCGCGATCATCAGGCCGATTCGGCGAACGAACCACGGGCTCACCCGGCAAATGATGTTAGAACTGGATTCCAAGGGCTTGCAGGGTGCGGGTCATCGTTTCGCGATCGACGATCAGGTGGGAAATCAGCGGATGAGAGCTTGTCAAAATCGCACTCAGGACATCCTCCTTGGTCGCCTGGCAGTACCCGCAGGGAGCCAAGGTCAAAATTACGTCGAGCCCACTCGCCTTGTGCTGGGCGAGCTCTTCAAGGGAAAGCAGGGACATGGGACGATAGACGAGAGACTTCCGCTGAGCATCCGATAGATTGCGGTAAAACGTCAGTTCTTTCTCCTTCTCGATTTCATGTTTGCGGGTATCCACCACCGGCTGCCAGAGGATGTCTCCCACCACCCCATGGTTTTTGAAAATCTTGAGTGCCTTTTGTGCCGCCTCCTCCGGTGAGACTTTTTCTCTACCCCCGGAACTTTTCGGCACTGCTCCGGCCCGGAAATAATCGCGGAACATGGAGTGATCATCCTGCAAAGACCCTCCGCTGGTGACGATGATGTCGAGCCCCCATTTTTTTACAAAATCGCGCACTTCGCCCGGTCCCTGCGGGAGTTCCCAGGCGTCCTTCGTTTTTTCAATTTCCACAAACGGCGCACTGCTGAAACACATCAACTGGGATCGTTTCTGCACCTCCGGAAACTGATTCCGCATCGCGGAAAGGAAACCAATCGGATGATTCAGCGGATCGGTGTCGAAACCAGCCACGAGATTCACAAACAAAAGCTTCAGGTTCACCTTGAATCGCCGCCGAAGCATTTTGTTCTTCTCCGGAAGATGCTTGCTGGACTCGATGACGATTTTTTTCAGTTCCCTCTCCCACTCCTCCAATCGTGGTTCCAGGACCCGACCCAAAGCAACCGCCGTCAACCCGGTCGTGTGCCCACCCGACCAGCCGAGGCGGATTTCGATATCCATCGGAATCGGATGGGTATCCGGTTCTTTCTTTTTCCGCCCTCTCCCGCTCTTCTCTGCTTCTTCCTGTTCCTTCTTGAGTTTCTCCTTGTGCTCTTTTTTTAGTTTTTCTTCGGGATCATCGAACTCCCACCAGGCAAGCTGATCCTGTGAACTTTTCCACCTCTTACGCGTCCGGCGGGGTTCAGGAATGACCGGTACGCTACCGGGAAATTTCCACTCTTTCCCGTATTCAGCGGCCAACTTCCGGGCCACGCCGAGGATCGCCCGGCTGATCACTTCGCCACTCTCCGCGATCACAGCCCGGCGCTGACCGTGTTCCGGCACCACAGCGGCCAGCAGGTAATCATACTTTTCCCGCAACTTGTTGCCCAATTTCACGACCGGATCCGGGCGATACTTGATCATCCCCAACCGGGCTGCCTTGCTTAGATCTGAATAGGGCGATTCCCGTGTCAGGCCCTTCACCTCAAAATCCTGCTCCAGCTTCGATACGATTTCTGACGCGGTAAAACCTTCACAAAACAGCTGAGTCGTTATGTCGACTCGATTTCGCTCGTCGATCGGCGGAATCCGTTCGCCCAGCTTTTGATTCAACTCGCTTACTTTTACGTATTCCTCCCAGGAAGCGGGGTCGAACAGCTCACCCGGTTCAGTCTTGAGCGGGGAATCGGTGAATTTGGGATTGTTGGGATCGGATTCGCTCATGCAGCAGGCTTGGCCTGACAGGTCACAAAAATAGAATTTTCATAATTTTCAAGCGAAAAGCGACAGCACGCTGAGAATTGCGGACGTGAAATCAAAATTTATGTTTGAACAATTTTATTTTTTCGTTTCACAGTTTTTAAAAATTGTATGATTGCCGTTCTTAGTTTGAAAAGAAATGTCATTTTTATTATCAAATTTTCGAATCAGAAATCCGTGAACGCCCTATTTTAATTGGCCTACATTCGAATATTGCAGTTCAACTTCTACTCCAGAAAATCGAGACGGACTGGAAAACGGACGGCAAGCTTTAATTCGGTATTTCCAAATCCAAATTGATAGGTTTAGATCAGGCAATAAACCTCCTTTCATCCTAAGCAATCTAACCGAATTCGCCCTGATTTCCATCTGATTTACATGACTTACTGACACCGAAACTCAGCGATCAACCTCAACCCCCGTCTAGCTATGAATCGAGACGCTGATCCACACAAGAAAAACGAAGAAGAAAACGAAAGCGGACAACCGGAAACCGACCCGGACGAGGAATTCCATACGGAATCCCCTGCCGAATCTGAATCCAGTGACCGTGCCTCCCAACCGGAAATAACCCGGAGAGACTTCATCGAAAAACCGGATTCCGATGCCCCGGATACCTGTGAAACCGGGAATAACGCAAAAAATGATCCTTCGGATGATCCACCGAAAGATTCCGCAAACACGAATGATTTCGTTGTCGGTCTCAATCAAATGGAACTCGTCGCCGCTGGCCCCGGTCACACCGGATGGACATTCCTCATTGACGGAGAGCGATACGATTTCACCGAAAAAAACGGTGAATTCCTCGCCGTCATGGCCCTCTCCGGCGGTCTGAACCCCGACACCTATGTCGGTTTCCGGGACAAAGCCAGCATCATGGCTCTGCTGAATATGGCCAGCGTAGGCGCATTCGACTCGAATCTGCGTCGCTGCCGAAGGGCTCTTGACTCGTTCCAGAATCCTGCCCTCCACGCAGGCCTTCTTCCGGGCTGCCGCAGTCGGGGATTCCGCCTGCTGGTGCGGCGGCAGGGATTGCAGGACCCCAAAGGTCTTCTGAATACCTGGAAGCCTTCGCGGCCCTTTCCCAAACCGAAAAACGACGGGGAAAAAGCATGACCACGGCGTTGTTCCACCTACTAAGTGAGGCCCAGAGTCCGTCGGAACCCTTCGAGGTTCCAGCGGGCGTGACGGCCTTGAATTTAACTGGAGCATTGCCCGAACCCGCGAACCGGGATGATTCCGTCGCAATTGAACTAGAGTCGATTCAGACAAGCCGGGGAGCCCGCCTCTTCGCGATGTCGGCACTGCGCGGTCCGGAGGTGCGGATCAACGACTTCCAAATGGCACCGATCGCTCTGCTCCACGCCGGAGACCAAATCCGGGTGAATTCGGGCCCTGCCTATGAGATCGCGCTGTTCCACAAGCCTGCGGTCGGTCCGGCGAAGGATCACCAGGTCGGACGCATGTGCCCGGTTTGCCTTGGCTCCGTTGAAACAGGGGTTCCTGTTCTCGAATGCGGATGCGGCGCGGTCTTTCACTTGGAAACCGAAGGCGAAGCTCCCCTCGAATGCGCGCTCGCGATCACGGAATGCAGCCAGTGCCAGCAGCCCCTCCAATTGGAACAGGGGTATCAACCCGAACCGGAATTTCTGAGCCGATGACCGCTCCGTTTCCCCAGTTCCGAAAAATTCCCGTGCCGTTTCTCGGCGCATCGCTCGGGCTCTCGGCTCCTCGCGAAGCCCGGCTTCCAGCCCTCTACGGGGCCCCGGAAAACGCAGGGGAAATCATCAGTGGCCACCGGCCTCTTGTCGTGGGGAATGGAGCAGTCGGCGGCGCCATCGCTCTCCACATGGCCCGTCTCCAACCCGCCGCTCTTTTCCTCACCGACCCAAAATCGTTCAAAGAAGAATCCATTTTGACTCAGCCGATCGATCCCGTCTCGATCGGAAAACCCAAGGCCGCTGAAATCGGTCGCCGCTGCAAAGCCATCAGCCCGAACACCGAGGTTCATGTTTTTTGCGGATCCATCCAGGAACTCGATCTCGCGGAATTGGCCGGAACAACCGCCCTGTTTCTTGCCACAGACAACATCGCCGCGGAGGTGGAGGCCAGCCAAATCGCGCTCCGTCTCGGAATTCCGGTCATCCATGCAGCAGTGCACGGGGCAACGACAGTCGCGCAGGTCCGGGTATTCGATATCGGTCGCGAACCGGATAGCCCGTGCCCTGCGTGTCTGCTCAACGCAGAGGAAATCACCCAAATGAACGAGCAGGCCACCTTTCCCTGCGACCCGGGATCAGTCACGGCAGCCTCCGCCAGAGATGTCCAAACAGCTCCCACGGTCTCGCTGCCAAATCTCTGCTCTCTCGCAGCCGATCTCGCGGTCATGCAGTTTTTGAAGCTGGCTCTGCCGTTCGGAACGCCGGTCGGAAACACGATGCTCGAATTTTGCGGACACACCGGAAAATCCTGGCTCACGCCAACCGGACGAAACCCAAACTGCTCCTGCGATCACCTCGCCTGGCAGATCCGGGCGTCCTCGCGCCCCAACCTGGCCGATGCAACACTCGGCGATCTCGTCCGGGATTTCGTTGTCGACCCGGGTTCCGGCGCGACTTTCCAGATCGCCGCCTTCGACTGGCTGGACCGCACCGCCTGCCCGACCGGGCATCACGAATCGCCCGTCCGTCGATTCGTCCCCGAACTCCAACCAATCGAATTCCCGCCCTGTCCGGAGTGTCAGGCGCCTGTCACCAGCCCACCGTTGGCCCGTCGAAACGCCGTTTTTTCGGAGTCTCTCGGCAATGCCATTGATACCCCACTCCGCGAACTCGGAATCAATTCGAATCCACCCTGGATCCGCTTCGATTTCGCGGACCGGACCGCCCTGCTTCTTTCTGCCTGAACCAATACAAAACCCTCATCGAATCAGACATGACAACCACCCCCGCCCCGCAACTGCCGGTCAACCCCGGCTTATCGAGCCTCAACCAGGTCGTATTGAATCCTTTTTTCCAGGAACATTTCGACAAAGGAATCCGTTCCTGCATCGGCTCCGGCTGCTATTCCACCCGAATGAAAGCTGAGTTCCACGAATTCCTCGCGCTCGCCCAGCTTTCCAAAAAAATCGAGCCTCTCGCCGCCTCCTTCGAGGGGACGTTCCAGTTGCACTTCATCCTGCAATCCCCGCTGCCCGTGCGGGACGCCGATGGAAACGTCGAAATTTTTGACTGGGCACACCTCCACCTCAGCTACCCCGAGCGGGCCGTTCGCCAGCCACAACCCGGAACCGGTTTTGTTCAGATCGTCGTGCCGGACCGCGTTTTTCTGCCGAACGTTTCGCCCACCCTGCCGGGTCTCCCCTCCCAAGTCCTGTGCCTCGGTCCGACCCTCCCTGCGGGGATTCGCCTCCGCGAAATCATCCTCAAAACGCGGGACGCTCTCACCCTCAACAGCGTCCAGAAGGACCTGCTCGATTCCGCTGGCGTGATGAATCCCGAAGCCGCCCTGTGGTGGCAGCAAAATCACCCGCGCATCCCCCTCACCCGCGAACCCTTTCTCGCCTGAAATCATGCAGATGGATCTCCTCACTGCCGAACCGGAAACCGGTACCGATCGCACTATTCACGAGATGCTCGATCAATGGCTTCCCCCGGACTCACGGGTTGTTCGTCATGGCAGCCTGCTCCGCGAAATCGAACTGGTCGAAGACCGGTTCCTCCGCGTGGAATTGGCTGCCATTCTTGCCGATCTGCCGGAAGACCGCTTTCGCTGGCTCGAATTTTTTGTCGCCGGGGCGCGAAACAACTGGCCGCACGCCCGGCTCGCCATTTCCGCAGACCGAACGGCTGCCTTCGCGGAAGCGGACCTGGAATGCAGCTCCCCCGAAACCCTGCGCGACTCCCTGCCCGTCGCCGTCCACTCCCTCCGCTGGCTCGTCGTTGCCCTCGCGGAAACGGCCGAATTTCTCGCGGATCCAGCCTCCACTTGCGAGGCGCTCAACCGCAAACAGTTCCTGCCGGAAGCGGAATTCTCCGCCGGCCGGCAAAACCAAAAACCAAACAAAAAATGAAAGTCGACACTCCCACCCAAAACGAAGAATCGACCCGCAAACACGGCTACTCCCTGGAGGCAGTCGATGTGACCGGCACGAACTCCGTTGAGGTCCGCGGCGTGGCACCCTCGATTCCCACACGGGACATCACAGGTGTCTTTGCGTCCGAACTGAATCTCAGTTCCGACGTCGCCTGGATGCTGAGAAGTGATCGCACCGGCTCGATCCTCGATGAGGAAACTCCCATCGGCGAGCAGGTCGAGTCCGGTTCACGGGTCGTCCTTACGCCTAAAACACACTTGGGCGGAAACCACGACCTCGATCAGTAAACGGCACCGCTTTCCGGGGCGGGGTGACGACTGCGAAAAGCACGTTCCCCGCTCCGGTTTTGCGGCTCTCCCATTTTTTTAAAACCAGGCAAACCCCCGAATCATGTCCACCATCGCCCAATCTCCCGTTTCACCAGCCGCGGCTGCGAAGACGCTTCCCGATACATCGCTGCCCCTCAATCAAACCGGGCTGGCCATCGAAATCCTCGAGGCTGAAACACAAAAAACCATCGGAATGGAACCGGTTCACGAGGCCGATTTCTCCGAAGCGATTCACGAAAACTGGCGGGAAAACCATCTCCGCAAAGGCCTCATCAAAGCGTCTCCGGACGATCTTCCCATCGAAGCGATTCTCATCGCCGACAAGGAAAACCCCGCCCGCTGCCTCGGCTACGCGCTCACTATGCCCGGCCCGGACGGGAAGACGGCGCACTCCGTTTTCTCTGTCTACAGCCTCGATTTCGTGGCCCGCCGCGGTATCCAGCGACTGCGGCAAAATGGCAAAATCGAAAAAGACACGGCAACGTTTTACCGGCTCGCCTACCAGCCCGGTCTCCTACCGGCAGCGGAAAAACCGGCCAACCAAACCGGCATGACCGTCGTCCGGCAAAAGCCGGAATTGCACTACCTCCGCGTCCCGCTGGCACCGCTGCTCGACCGGGCCACAACCGATCCTCTCCCCCTCGGCCTGTCCGGTGAAGAGAAAGCTTTCCCCGTTTTCTTCACCGAAAAAGCCCTCCAACAGGCGGAGGAATGCTCGCGAAAAGGCGCGGTCGACAATCCCAATTTTGAAAGCGGCGGCGTGCTGGCCGGATCACTCGCATCCTGCCCTGACACCGGCGAATTTTTTGCGATCGTCCACGCGGTCTTCCCCGCGACAGACACCGAGGAGACCCTCGTCTCCCTCACTTTCTCCGGCAAAAGCTGGGCGCGAATTCAGTCCATCGTCCAGGCCCGGCAAAAAATCCAGCCCGCCTTTCGCCTGCTCGGAAACTGTCATGGCCATAATTTTGTACCGAATGACGGGCAAACCTGCGAAGCATGCCCGACCCGCGAACATTGCGATTCACACAACCTTTTCTGCTCCGCCGACGACCGCGAATGGACGCGGGCTGTGTTCGGAAAAAACCCGTTTCAGCTCTGCCAGATTTTCGGCCTCACCGCTCGCGGAGATCACGCTCGCGGGCTCTTCGGCCTGCACGACGGGCGCCTCAACCTCCGTGAATTTCACATCATGCCGGACTTCAACCCGGCCGACTACAAAAACGATTCAACAGGGTCTGTTCGTTGAACCAACCCTGTTGGATCGAAAACCCGAATTTCAATCCTGACAAAACACCCAAAAAATGAAATCGCCGTTTCCACAGAAAAAGAAAAAAAACGCCCCGATAGGACAGTTCCTCGCCGACGAATCGCTGCCCGTCGATCACCGGCGCGAGATTCTGAAGATGAATCTTCTCGAACCGACGCCGGAATCGAATCAGCTGATGGACGAAATCATCGCCGTGATGAAAAATCAGCACGCCGAGTCCGCATTCCTGAAAAAAAACGAGCAGCTCGCCACTCTAATCAAAGAACTGGAATCCGGTCCGCTCCGGGCTGCCGTTTTCATTTCCGTCGACGGGAAAACTGCCCAGGTCATGCTGGAAGACGGGCTGATCGCCTTTTCCGTCGTGCCGAATGAAAAGCTCGCCAAAAGCCTCCGCAAAGGCGATCGCGTCCTCGTCGACGGCCGTGCCCGCGCCATTCTCCGGCGTGCGCCCGCGCCCCTGAAAATCGGCGACGAAGCTGTTTTCGAACGCCGCGTCAACGGCGGCTACGTCGAGGTCACGCTTCGGGGTCAGGAAAAATGCGTGTTTTACCCGACCCAGGATCTCGAAGAAAAGATCGAGAGCGGCGAAGTCGAGCCGGGCGCGAAATTCATCGTCAACGCCCGGCAATCGATCGCGATCGACGCCTTGCCACCGGAAGACGGTTTCTCCAGCTTCAAATTCCTTGTGAACGAGCCCGTTCCGGATGTGCTCGCGGAGCGCGACATCGGCAATCCGCCGGCCATCATTCAACAGGTCGCCCAGCATGTGGACATTGAGATGAATCATCCCGAATTGCGTCGGGAGTTCGGTCTTCCCCGCTCGCTGATGGCTCTCCTCACCGGCATCCCCGGCACGGGTAAAACCCTCTCGATCGAAGCGATCTGGAAAAAAATTTACGAAATCATGAGCGAAAAAACGGGAGTGCCGATCGAGGAACTCCCCCCGCGAGTCTTCCGCCTTCGGATGAGCAAGATCCTGTCCGAATGGCTCGGACGCAGCGATAAAAATGTGGATCGGTTGTTCGATGAAATCTCACAGCTCGCCAATCAGGCATGGATCGCGCCCGACGGCAGCGAACATGATCTCCCAGCGCTCGTGATTCTGGAAGAAATTGACGGGATCGCGAAAATGCGCGGACAGGATTCGATTTTCGACCGGATTCTGACAGGCATCCTTCAACGTCTTGATCCAAACCGGCCCGATGTGCGGGACAATCTCGTCATTTACCTGAGCACCTCGAACCTGCCGGAAGCGATTGACGTTGCCGCACTTCGGCGGGTCGGGGGGATCATCGAAAAGTTCGGCCGGCTCGATCGAGATGGCTTCCGCACCGTCCTGGAAAAACAGATCTCCCGGCTTCCCATCAAGGGCGGACCCGAACCTGTCGTCGCAGGTTTGACGGCCTGGTTGTTCAGCCCGAACGGCTCGGACCCGGGCGTAATCGAGCTGGATTACACCGGCTCGACGAACCCCGACAAACGCTACCGCCGCGATTTCCTGACGGGCGCGTTGATCAATCGAGCCGTCCGCCAGGCTTCTGAAGCGGCTGCGACCGAGGCCTACGAGGGCAAAAACGGCAGCGGCATTCACCTCGAACATTTCGTCGAATCGATGAATCGCCAGATTCTCGCGACAGCCGATCAAATCTCGGCTCACAACGCCGACAGGTTCATCGAAATCCCCGATTCGGCCCGCGTGGCGAACGTTCGCCGCATTCCCCAGCCGGATCTGTTTCCGCTTCAACTCCAAACACAACCCGAACATCCAACCAGAAAATCATGAAGGAACGAACCCCCGACCAACGCGAATCGTTTTCCGCCCCCTCCGGAATCGGCGCGATATTTGACGACGATTCGGACTCCGGTTCCGATGGAAATGCCACCATCTCCTCCGGTATTCACGCCGGACAAATCCCGCTCGCCAACGCCTCCACTGTCGGCGAAATCCGGGCCCGATACCGTGACCGGTTTGAAATTCCGGTGGATTCCACCGCCGTGCTGGACGGCCGCGAGGTCGATGACAACACCGCGGTCCGAGAAGGCCAGAATCTCCGTTTTCGTCACACCGCCGGCGAAAAGGGTCTCTGTACAATCTAATGAGCACCTCCCTCACCATCAAGGACAGCACCGTCAAGGCGACCACGCCGGAAGGCCAGACTGCCAGCATGTCGGTCGCAGATTTGGTCGAAAAAGTCAGCGGCCGGCGTCCCGAATTTCGCGGCGCCATTCTGCCGGATGGCATCAAGGCCGTGCTGCATCGCGGTCCCATCGAGATTTGGATTCACCAAACCCCACCCCAGAAATTCCTCTTCCGGTGGATCTCCGCGCAAAGCGAAGTGAAGTATGGCAAGGGTGCGGAATACCGCGATGTCTCCCTCGCTCTGCCCTACCTGATCACGTTCGCGGTTTTCGTCCCGGGCATGAACGGCACCCTCACGTTGTCCCAGAACAACGAGTGCTTTTTCTCAAACCAGCCGTTGAACTGGGAAGACGAGCTTTGTTACCCGGCGCTGCTGAATTGCTCGAAGTTCCGCAATCCGGATGGCTCCCCCCTTTCGTGGATCTGCTCGCAATACTTGCCGCGGAAATTTGAAGCCGAACCGGATACCGGTAAAAAGATGCGAATGGCGTTCGCGGAATTGCTCCACTGCCTGCTCGACACCGGGTTCAATTATTCGTCCGAGCACCATGAAGGCTCTTCCTGGTTTTCCGAGAGCACGAACATTGATCCGCGCATTGCCACGGTGGAGGCCTGGGAAAAAGCATCGGACACCGATCCGGAATTTTACCGGGAAATCCCATGGCTCAGCACCGGCCTGAACGCCGGCCAGATCGCGGACCGCATTTTCGACCTGCACCACGCCAGGGCACCCCGATTCGACTCAGCCCGCGCCCTCGCCCGCCTGGTATTCAACCACGCCATCCGCACATCAAAACAAACGGCATCCAGCCCGGTTCAGCCCGAATTGCCGGGCCCGTTCAACCCCTTCACCGATTCTTCCCTTTGAAAGTCTCAGGACAGGAACTTCTCACTCCGGTTTACCTGAAAACCGGCGATGACATGGAGTGGCCGGAGGACGAATCTGTCTTTCACCTCCTCACCGGTGACGGCCTGTTTCTCTGCCGAAACCATCCCTTCTTCCGCTCCAGCACACCGGTCGAACGCGGCCCGGCCGAACTCGCTGCCCACGAGCCGTTCATCAAATTGAACTATCCGAAGATTCCCGCCGAAATGTTCGAAACCGTTGTCGGATTTTTCGATTTGATCGGCTCGAAGTTCGGGGCCGAAGCTGCCGTCCTTTTCGCCTGGAACCGCAAAACGGAGCAAATCGAACTCGTCGTCCCGCCCCAGGAATCCGTCGTCGGCAAAACGTGGACCGGCCGGCCATTTCCGATCAACGTTTACTACGACGTTCCCGATTTGCCGGACGAACTCATCTTTCTGGGAGATGCCCACTGCCATGTCGAAGAGGCCGCTTTTGCCTCGAAAACCGACATCGATGACGAAATCGACCGGCCCGGAATCCACATCATCGTTGGCCGAATCGACGAGGAACCGCCCGAAATCCACATTGACGTGACCGTGGATGGTTCCCGCTTTCATGTCCGGAATTCCGCCGCCGTCATCGAAGGCTACCAGGCCCGCCGGACCGACAACATCCCTTCTGAATGGATCGATCGCGTCACGGTCTTGCCGTGGTCCACCAAAAATCACACCAGCCACAAGTCATGAAATTCGAACCGAAAATTCCCAACGGCAGCGTCTTTAAAATCATCGGACTCGGTGGAGTCGGGAGCATCGTGGCCCGCTACCTGGCCCTGTTTCTCGGCTCTCAAAACCGCGATCTCGATCTCGTATTGATCGATGGCGACGACTTCGAGCCTTCAAACGCGACACGCATGATTTTTCCCACCTGCGGAAACAAGGCCGCCACCGTCCGCGACGATCTTCTTGCCGGTTTTGCTCACTCACGACTCTCGATCCGCGCCATCGAGGAGTTCGTCACCTACGAAAACATCGATCAACTCATTCAGCCCGGCGACTATGTTCTGCTCGGCCTCGACAATCACGCAAGCCGCAAAATGATTTCCGAGTATTGCGAATGTTCGTGTCGCGACATCACCCTGGTTTCCGGCGGAAATGATGGCGTCGAACCGGATTCAACCGGCACCCGCGGCCGGGGCACGTTTGGCAATGTGCAGGTGTATCTAATCCAGAATGGAAAAGACCTCACGCTGCCCCTGACCGCCCATCACCCCGAGATCGCGAATCCGGCCGATTCTCTCCCCACGGATTTGAACTGCACGGAACTGATCGCCAGTACGCCCCAAATTCTCTTCGCCAATCTCGCAACAGCCTCCGCGATGTTGAATGCGCTCTGGTTGCATCTCTGCGGTGCCCTGAAATATTCCGAGGCCGTTCTCGACATCGGCGAGGCAGTCATGCGTCCCGTAGAGATGATTTCGAACCAACAGGGTTGATTCGCCAAACCAACCCTGTTTACTCGTTCCCGCCGTTTTCGAGAAAAGCCGTCAGCGGGCTCGTCGGAGACGCTTCAAAATTCGATTCCGGCACACCGCATTCGAACGCCATTCGGCCGGCTTTGACGGCCATTTTGAATGCCGCAGCCATTTTCACCGGATCGTTCGCAATGGCGATCGCAGTATTGACCAGCACAGCGTCCGCCCCCATTTCCAGCGCTTCAGCGGCATGGCTCGGAGCGCCCAGTCCGGCATCGACGACGACCGGAACAGTCGCCTGGTCGAGGATAATTTCGATCTGCCGCCGCGTGTCGATTCCCTGGTTCGACCCAATTGGCGAACCGAGCGGCATGACCGTGGCCGTTCCCACATCCTGCAACCGCTTCGCCAGGACGGGATCGGCGTTGATGTATGGCAGAACTGTGAAGCCTTCCTTCACGAGCACCTCCGCCGCGGCGAGAGTTTCGATGGGATCGGGCAACAGGTACTTCGGATCCGGATGAATCTCGAGCTTCACCCATTTCGGTAGCCCGGCGGTCGCCGCCAGCCGGGCCAGGCGGACGGCTTCGTCGGCGTTCATGGCCCCGCTCGTGTTCGGCAGGACGAGGTATTTTTCGCCGTCAATGAAATCCAGGATATTCGCGAAGGGATCGTTTTTCCCCGACAGGTCGGCCCGACGGAGAGCCACTGTCACGATCTCCGTGCCGGAGGCCTCAAGGGCGTCCCGCATGGTTTCGTTCGACGAAAATTTCCCCGTTCCCGTCAGCAGGCGGGACTGAAATGATCGATCAGCAATCTGGAGGGGCTCACTCAAAATTCCGTGATTGTGGATACTCGATACCGCAATTCGCGGGACTTGAAACTTGAATCTGAAAACTTGAGACTCGTTTCATGAAATGGATTCCCGCTCTCTTGTTCGCTCTCGCCGCCCCGTTTTGCACCGCTGCAGAACCCATCGACCTCGGCGACCGGTTGGAGCTTTTCACCGACAACTACCTGCTGGCCGGAACAGACGGCGACGTCGAGCAGGTTCTCATCCTCCCGGAACCGAAAGACGTCGTTATCACCTGCGACGACGCGTGGGAGGGGAACACCAGCGGTTACTTCGGTCTATTCGAAGACGGCGATGAATTCAAAATGATCTATCGCGGCTGGCGGCATGATCCGGAAACGAAAAAGGAATTGCAGGACGAAGTCACCTGCCTGGCGGTCAGCAAGAACGGCCTGAAATTCACCAAGCCGAACCTCGGCGTTCGCGAATTCAAGGGATCGAAGGAAAACAACATCATCTGGAACGGCGGCGGTTCGCACAACTTTTTCGGATTTCTCGACACGAATCCCGAAGCGAAGCCGGAAGGAAAATACAAAGCGCTTGCCGGCATGAAGGGCGGCCTCGTTCCTCTTCAGTCAACGGATGCGGTGAACTGGAAAAAGATCGTCGACAAGGCAGTGATCACGAACGGCGCGTTTGATTCGCAAAACCTCGCTTTCTATGACAATCACCGCGGCGAATACCGCGCCTACTGGCGGTATTTTTCGAAAACCGGTTTCCGGGCCATTCGCACAGCAACTTCGAAAGACTTCGTGAATTGGGAAAAAGAAGAGGACCTGAAATACACCGAAGGAACTCCCGAACAGCACCTCTACACCAACGCCGTGCAACCCTACTTTCGCGCTCCCCACCTCTTCATCGGATTCCCGACCCGCTATCTCCCCGGAGAAGGCCAGCGCGTTGAACCGATCCTCATGACCAGCCGGGATGGCGTGCTTTTCCATCGCTGGAACGACCCGGTCGTGCCCGAATCCGCTCCCGAAGACCGGAAAGGAAATCGCAGCAACTACATGACCTGGGGCATACTCCAACTCCCCGGAAAACCGGACGAAATCTCCGTCTACGCGACCGAAAGCTACTACGGCCCGAAGCCGGGACGCGTTCGTCGCTTCGTTTATCGCACGGATGGCTTCGTTGCCCTGCGCGGCGGGAAAAACGGCGGGAACGCCACGACGAAATTTCTCCGCACCGACGAAGATCAACTGCTCGTAAACTACGTCGCAAACAAAGGGGGCAGCCTCGTGATCGAAGCGCTTGATGCCGGAGGAAACCGCTTCTCCACCTCCAAACCACTGACCGGGGACAGCACGGCAGCGAAGGTGGAATGGGAAAAACCGGTCGATTTCAAGATCGGCGTGAAGCTCCGTTTTTCGCTCACGAATGCTGATTTATACTCGATCAAGTTTGAATAGAGTCTTTTCATGACTCTAGTGAACAGCCCGCAGCCGACCGTGATGCGCTGGCTGAACGTGGCGATTCTTGTCGTTTCTTCAATTTTGATCCTGGGCATTTGGGCGGCCAGTTGGTCTTACTCCTTTGTCTGGGCCAAAAATCACTCTTTCCGGTCATCCAAAAACCTGGGCCTGGCTCTGGTTGTCGGGCGAAATCGAATTGTCATCGGCGTCGCAACGATCCGGTTCAGCGAGAGCCCACCTTCCATCAACCATTTGATGCCGAAAGCCTGCAATCATTCCTGGGGACTCGATACCGCTCCCGGACGCTGGTTCATTGTCTTTCCGATTCCAATTCTCCTCGTGATTCCAGCCTCGATCTGGTTGTTCTGTCGAAGCGGAAATTCGCGCGAAAACGAATGAACAGGGGCGGTTCGCCGAACCAACCCTGTTGGATCGTCAAACGCCCTGCGCTGTCGGCCGGATCAGCACATCCGTGATCTCGGCTGTCGCCGGCATTTTCAGCTGCGCGAGGACAACGTCCGCGATTTCCTCCGGCTGCAAAATCGGGTAACCAATCGCTTCGTACTTGGCCGCACCGTCTGTGCCGGCCTTGAAATAATCATCCAGCAACTCTGTGTCGACAAAGCCGGGCGAAATACTGGACACCCGCGTCGGATTTTCCATGAGACGCAATTCCTGCCGCAGCCCTTCGGTCATGGCGCGCACTGCAAACTTCGTGGCGGCGTAAAATCCGCCCCGACCGGGAACGCGGTGACCGGACATGCTGCCGAGATTGACCACATGCCCACCGGTGTCTTCCGGGAAAAATTTCAGAGCCTCCCGCGTCGCCACTGCGAGAGCGAGGACGTTGAGATTCAGCATCTCCCGCCAGTCCTGCGTGTTTCCATCAACCAGCTTCGCCTGCCTTCCGATCCCGGCGGAATTGATCAGGATATCCAGTTTCCCTCCGGCCTGACCAGCTCCCTCCGCGATGGCGCATTCAATTTCAACCACGTCGAAAAAATCGGCGGTGACAATCGCTGCCTCCGGGCCCCCTGCCTTTTGAATCGACTCCGCCACTGCCTCCAGTCTTTCCAATCGTCTGGCGCATAGCACCACTTGAACCCCTTGCCGGCCGAGGGCAGTCGCGATGGCGCGGCCGATGCCGCTCGAAGCTCCGGTAACAAAGGCGGTTTTCCCGGTAAGTTCGGTCGGTGGATTCGTCATGCCGGAATCGTAGCGGAAAATCGGGAAAAATCGCGTAGGTTTCCGCTCCATGATTTGGCGAATTGCTTCCCTCTCGATTGCCCTCGGCCTGACTGCATTGGCCGACGACTGGCCGCATTTTCTCGGGCCGAAAACTGATTCCCATTCGGCGGAAACCGGGCTCGATCTCGATTTTACGGAAGAAGATCTTGAGCCGGCCTGGACCTACGAACGCGGAAAGGGCCACACCGGCCCGGTGATCGCCGGGGAATATCTCGTCTTCATTCACCAACTCGACGAAAAAGAGGAAATCGTCTGCCTGAACCCCGACACCGGCGAAGCGCGCTGGAAGCACAGCTATGCGACCGTCGTGAACCAGAATTTCGGAATTTTCGACGAACCCTTTGGCCCGCCCGTGATCGATCCGGAAACCGGGACCGTTTTCACCCACGGAAACGACGGTGACTTGAAAGCGCTGAAACTGGAGGACGGTGAAGTCATTTGGGAAAAAAATCTCGATAAAGATTACGGAGTACCGCCGACCTTTTTTGGACGCGGTTCCGGTCCGCTCGTCCATGGCGATTTACTGATCGTTCACAACGGAACGAACGACGCCTGCGTGGTCGCATTTGACAAAAAAACCGGCGCGGAAAAATGGAAATCCCCTCATGCCTGGAACGGAAGCTACGCCTCGCCGGTGATCGGCAAGGTGAATGGCGAAGACCGGATTTTCGTTTTCGCCGGAGGCAAAACCCGGCCACCCCACGGCGGATTGCTTTGCGTGGATCCGAAGGACGGAAAAATCAATGACGCTTATACCTGGCGCACATCCAACCCAACCAGCGTAAACGCTGCTTCGCCCGTTCCGTGCGGCGAGAATCGCGTGTTTATCAGCGAGGACTACGGGCTCGGCGGTGTGATGATCCAGTATGACGAGAATTTCAAAGCCCGCACCGCGTGGAAAGCCGGCGATTTCGGCTGCCAGTTTCAAACCCCGATCTATCACGACGGGGTCATTTACGGCTTCGGTGGAACGGGCGGCCTGATGGTGGCTTACGACGTCACCTACGGAAACCTGCTCTGGAGCGAGACGTTCCTGCGGCTCACGATTCAGCACAACGACCGGAAACTGCCCGTCAACCTTGGTCGCGCCAGCATGATTTACGTGCAGGACTCCTTTATCTGCCTCGGTGAAAGCGGCACCCTGCTCCGACTCGATCTCAGCGCCCACAGCCGCCCCTCCGTTCTTTCCAAAGCCCAGCCCTTTTATGCGCCGGAAAGCTGGGCTCCGCCGGCAATCGCCAACGGCCGGCTATACCTGATGCAGAACGAGATGGGCCGGAAGTTGATCTGCTACGATTTGCGGAAAAAGTAGTCGATTCCGGAAAAACCATCCAACAGGGTACGCTCGTCGAACCGAGCCTGTTCATTCGAAATTCGCTGTCCCCCATGATCCGAACCAAGCTATCGCTCGCCCACGACGAATACGAAGTTCTCGTCGGCACTGATTTAATCGACCGTGCCGGGGAATTGATCGCGGAGGCCGGTCATTTCGGAAATCGCGCTGCCTTGGTGACGGATTCGAATGTCGACGGACTGTATGCCGCGCCCATCGGGGAATCGCTCGAAAAGTCGGGGATCGAGGTCGTGAAAATCGTCGTCCAGGCCGGGGAACCCTCCAAATCAATGGAATGCGTCACGGACATTTGCCGGCAGATGCTGCAGGCCGGCCTCGACCGGAAATCGTTTCTCGTCGCGCTTGGCGGCGGCGTGATCGGTGATTTGGCGGGATTTGCAGCCGCGATTTTTCAGCGAGGAATTCCCTGCGTGCAGATTCCAACAACTGTCGTGAGCCTGGTCGACTCGTCGGTCGGCGGAAAAACCGGAGTCAACACCCCCGAAGGCAAAAACCTGGTCGGCTCGTTTCATCAGCCCAAATTGGTGATCGCCGATGTGAGCACACTGCAATCCCTCCCCGACCGCGGGTATTTCGAGGGGTATGCCGAGATCATCAAGCACGCCGCGATTCGTGACGCCAGGCTTCTCGAAATCATCGAGAAAATGGACCCGGAAAATCGGGAGAACCTCGCCGAAATGATCGCTCGGAATGTCGGCATCAAGGCCCGCGTGGTGGAGGAAGATGAGCGGGAAACGACCGGCACGCGCGCACTGTTGAATTTCGGCCACACCATCGGCCACGGCATCGAAGCCGCTGGCGGATACGGAAAATATTTTCACGGCGAAGCCATCAGTCTTGGCCTGGCCGCCGCCAGCCGGTTGTCGGTGAAAAAGAGTGGGCTCGCCGAATCGGATGCCGACCGGATCATCGCCGCGCTGAAACAGTTTCACCTGCCGACCGTTCTCGACGCCGAAGTGAAAACGGTAACGATCCTGGAGAAAATGACCCGCGACAAAAAATTCGAAGACGGCAAAATCCGCTTCGTCCTCCTTCGCGAAATCGGCGATGCGTTTGTTTCCGATGAGGTCTCGCTCTCCGACATCGAGGCGGAAATCGAAGCATTGCGAGGGTAAGTCTCACTCCTTCACAGGATCTCCGAAGGCATCCACCAGCGGCGGCTCGCCGTCCTTCATCATCGCATCAATCACGCGCTGCAATTCAGCCTTGATAGCGGTTTCCTCCTTCGACAAATCACCCGTGATTTCCGCTTCGAACGGGAGTAACGGATCAATTTGGAAAAACCGCCCGTCGCGAAACAGCTTGTGCGTTTTGTTCAGGGCGAAGACGCTGCGACCGTATTTTTCCTTGTCCCAGCCGGGCCGCGGGTCATACCAGAAAAAGCACCACTCGCGTGGCTTCGGGTGCGGTTTCCCGAATAGCTGCGGGGCAAAACTTTGACCGTCGAAATTCCAACCCGAAGTGTCCTCAATGCCCGCGAGATGTGCCAGGGTCGGCAAAAAATCGGAGGCATCCACGAGGTCGTCGCAGGTTTCGCCGGCGGGAACTTTGCCCGGCCAGTTCGCGATCAGCGGCACACGAATTCCGGACTGGATCGGCAGGGCTTTTCCGCCCGGAATTTCAACGTCGCCCATTTTGGAGGTGATTCGGCGATCGGTTCCGTTGTCGGCATAAAACAGGATCAGCGTGTTTTCCCGAAGGCCAAGGGCGTCGACTTTGTCGACGATTTGCCCGACGACCTTGTCGAGGTAAGCCATCATGTCGGGAAAAAATTCGGTGCTTTCCTCGTATCGGCGGTTTGGATTCTTCCAGGCAGCTGATTCGGGCGTCGGGTTGAACGGCCAGTGCGGCAGGCACATCGCGTGATACACGAACATCGGCGAATCGCCGTCCTTGTGTCGTTCGAGAAAATCGCCGATCTGATCCACCCAGACATCCGGGCCGTATTTTCCGTCGAACTGCTCGATTTCGCCGCTGTTGTCCATCTTCGGATCCGGGTAGCGCGAGCCCTTGTCCTCCGTGTTCCAGGCGTGGAACTGCGACCATTCGTCGAAGCCGGCTTCGGTAATCTTCATGCCCGTTCCGCGACGGCGATCCGCGTTGGGAAAATCCGGCGGATCATAGCTCTGCAGCTGCCACTTGCCGGCGATCATCGTTTTGTAACCCGCCTCCTGCAGCCGGTGGCCGAACGTCTTTTCTTTCGGATCGAGAATCCCAAAGTAGGTCCAGTTCCGGTGATTGTATTTCCCGGTCATGATCTGCACACGCGTCGGCGTGCAAAGCGGTTGCGAATACGCGTAGGTGAATCGCAGCCCCGATTTCGCCAACTCATCAATCCTTGGCGTGGGATACGACGTTCCGCCGTAACAGCCAAATCCGTCGATCCCGATGTCGTCGGCGAGGAGCAGGATGATGTTCGGCTGTTTTTCAGCACCGTGTGCAAACGCGGTCGCGACAAGAAATAGAATGAAAAAACAGGGGCGATTCATCGTCGCCAGAAAACGACGAAATCGGAGGGAAATCAACTCGATCGGTTCAGGCTCAATTCCAATTCAGCCCAATTTCCACCCCGATTTCACCCGAGTTTCGCAAATCTGCGACTTATTATTTAAAATATTTTAAATATTTAGTTGTTTTTATGATCATGAATCGTAAATTTTTAAAAAGATTGCCGTTCTGGCTCCTCAGAAAATAGTTTCTCTGATTTTTATGAAAAACCGCCTGCCCCTGACTCAAATTTTTGCTTTTGCCCTGCTGGCTCCGATTCTGTGCGCTCAAACAAAGCGGACGTTTCGCGAAATCGCTCCGCTGAATGAAGCATCGAAATCCGAAATCGCCCCCGCTACGTCCACACCGGTCGCAAGTCCGCCCGCGAAAGCTGATTCTTCGACAACCCCGGATGCCCTGCCGGCCCACGATCTCGAGGGAAAGGCCGAATCTCTGGATGCCCGGCCGCGCTCGCCCAGGACGGCAATCCGGGATTCAGTGACTGCCGCCGCGCTGGCCTGGGAATTTTTCGACCGCGAAGATTTTGTGAAAGCGCAGCAGTGGTTTACACATTCCGTTGAATGGAACCCGAACAATTTGCACGCGGTGGAAGGCCTCATTCTCGCAATGTTCGAAGGTGGCGAGCCTCAGACCGCCTACCTGATCGCCGACAAATTCGATGACCGGATCACCGGTATTCGTGCTCTCGTCGTGGAGAGTGCTACCAATCGCGCACGCCAGTTCCTCGAGGCCGGCCAATTCGCCGAAGCCAAACGCTGGGTGACCGGTTATCCGTCCAGCGAGACGGGATTCAGGAACATTTACGCCGAGGTCTCGAAAGCGGAAAAGTACGGCGGAGCCCTGAAACTTGCGACCGTCAACGGAGCCCCCGCGGGGAAGAATCCGAACCTGCGGGATGTCCCGGTGATCTCCACCGAAAAACTGCTCGAACTGGCCGAAGGTGCCATGCAAGAGGGCCGCCACCGCATCTGCCTGATGCACCTCCAGCAGGTCGAAGCACGGGGAGAACTCACCCGCTCCGCCCGCATACTGAAGGGCTGGAACCTGTTTCATACCCGCCGGTATGACGAGGGAGCAGACGTTTTCGAATCGTTGTATCGCGAAAATGCCGACCTGGAGAGTGCCGAGGGCCTTTCCGTCTGCCTCCAGCAAACGCAGCAGTACGAAAAGCTCTCCGCTCTCTCCAAAGAACTCGGCGGTTTACTAATCGGTACATCCGGCCCGGTCCTTCGCGAAGCGGAACGAATTCGCCAGCGCCAGGCACCGGAAGGCAGTGTCGGGAAATTGGTCGACCGTGACTCTCTCCAAATCGCCCCGTCCTCCTCTCTTGAACACTCCGCGGAAAATCCCGCCATCAAGAAACCAGTCGAAGCCCGCCTGCAAGCCACCCGCTAGGGGGCTTTCTCACTTGGTCGCAATCACGGACCGGATCATTCGAAAAATCTCTTTCTCCCGCACGTCGCGAACCGGCATCATGGTGCTGCCCTGGATCATGTAAAGCGCCGAACCGGTATCAAAAATCGTGATGTAAAACCGGAACGGGACGTTGTGGGGCTTGGCCTCCATCTCCAACTCCAGAGTCGTGAAAATCGCCGTCCATTTCTTGTTCGGTCCCTGGATCTGGCCGGATTTGAAATCGCCGGTTTTCTTGACGATGAACGCCTGCTCGAAATTATCGAGGGCTCCCTCGAGGATTTCCGGCATACCGGAAGCGCCGGCTGCCGCGGCGATGGTAAAGAACATCGAGCTTTTCTGATCGGAAGACTCGAAGGCACCAAGCGTCCCTTCCCGCTCAATTTTTTTCCAGCCGTCGGCCAACTCCATTGAGATTTTACCGTCCGCAAAAGCAAACCGCTTGTTTCGCTGCGCCTGAGCCGAAGCCGCTGCCGTCCAAACGCCCAGAACCACTACCACCGTTCGAAAAAATCCGTTGCCCATCGTCGAAATCATTGGTTACTCCCCTTTCGATACCAAAATCTGAGAAAAATGGCACGAATCAACGACAACTTTCTGAAGCTCAAAGCGGGATACCTCTTCCCCGAAATCGCGCGACGCGTGAACGCCTATTCCGAAGCGAACCCGGACAAGGCCGGCGACCTCATCCGCTGCGGGATCGGCGACGTCACCGAACCGGTCCCCGAGGCGACGCGGAAAGCGATGCACGAAGCCGTCGATGAGCTGGGCAATCGCAAGACCTTTCGCGGATACGGCCCGGAGCAGGGATACGAATTTTTGCGGACCGCCGTGGTGGAGAATCAGTTCGCCGGACTCGGAATTGACGCCGACGAGGTGTTCATTTCTGACGGCTCAAAATGCGATTCGGGCAACATCCTTGATATCTTCGGTCCCGGGAACAAGATCGCCATTACCGACCCGGTTTACCCGGTCTACGTCGATACGAACGTCATGATCGGAAACACCGGCGAGGCCGGTGAAAACGGCGCGTTCGAAGGCCTGGTTTACCTCCCCTGCACAGCGGAAAACAATTTCGTCCCGGCGATCCCGGAGGAAAAGGTCGACCTGATTTACCTCTGCTACCCGAACAATCCGACCGGCACGGCGGCGACACGCGAGCAGCTCAGCGCCTGGGTCGATTACGCGAAGGCGAACGACGCGATCATTCTGTACGACGCGGCCTACGAATCGTTCATCCAGGAAGACGACGTGCCGCGCTCGATTTTTGAAATCGACGGCGCGAAAGACTGCGCGATCGAATTTCGCAGTTTCTCGAAAATCGCCGGGTTCACCGGAGTGCGTTGCGCGTTCACCGTGATCCCGAAACAGCTCACCGGCAAAGCTGCGGACGGCAGCGAGCAGCCGATTCACGCGCTGTGGAGCCGGCGTCACAGCACGAAATTCAACGGCGCGAGTTATCCCGTCCAGCGGGGCGCGGAGGCGATTTTCACTGACGAAGGCAAAGCCGAAGTGGCCGAGCTAATCGAGCATTACATGGGCAACGCGAAGCTGCTTCGCGAAGCCTGCACCGAGATCGGTTTGCCGGTTTTTGGCGGGGTGAACGCGCCCTACGTCTGGTCGGTTGCCCGGAGGGAATCGATTCGTGGGGCATGTTTGATAAAATGTTAGAGCAGGCCAACGTCGTCATCACCCCCGGGGCCGGATTCGGTGCCGCGGGCGAAGGTTATTTTCGGATTTCGGCCTTCAACAGCCGCGAAAATGTCGAGGAAGTTTGCCGCCGGGTGAAAAAACACTTAGCCTGAGCCACGATGACATTTTTCCGAATCAGTTGTCTCATCGCGCTCGGGTTTGTCCTGACCTTTAGCCTCGACGCGCAGAACAAAAAACAACCCGATCGCAGTCCGCAAAACGTCGGCAAGGTTCTCGTGTTCGGCGGCACCGGTTGGTATCGCCATCCCGAAACGGCCGCCATTTCCGGCTGGCTGTCCCGGCTTTCCGATGACCTCGGCATGCAGGTCGACGTGAGTGATTCGCCGCACGACATCGTGCTTTTGCTGGATCGATACGACGTTCTGGTCCTGAACAATTGCACGATGCTCACCGAGATTCTGGAGGAGAAACACCGCAAAAAAATCGAGGATTGGTACAGAGACGGCGGCGGTATTGTGGCCATGCATGCCGCGCTGGTGAAGCAGACCGAATGGGACTGGTTCACGAAACTGGGAGGCTGCGATTTCAACAGCGACTCCGAATTTCTCGAGGCGAAAGTGCTCGTCAATCCCGCAGCGAAAGATCATCCGGCCGTGAAAGGCTTCGGCGATGAATTTCTCTACACCGCTGACTGGACGAATCACGACAAATCCG
>JABDJT010000211.1 GCA_013003335.1 Verrucomicrobiales bacterium
CTGTAAAATTCCTGCCCAAGGATGTCATGGCGGCGGTGGGGCGTGAATTTTGCCCCTCGGCTTTCGGCTCTCGGCTGTTGGTTTTTCTATTCCGCCTTCGATTTTTGCGTCTGCCGGATGATCCGGCCGACTAGGATGCACAGCAAGAGCAGGCCGAGAACAAGGACTGTGGACCAGTGACCCGAAGTGAGGCTGAGTCCTGCCAGAAGCGGGAGGATCAGGGAGCTCAATTCCGCGGTGCCTGCACCGCCGATCGCCCGGATGAGCAGAAGCACGGCTGCGATGCCCGCTACAAACGTCCCGGTAAATCTTCCTACCCAGAGGAGGTAAAATTCCCACTGGGGAACTTCAGTGCCCCGAAAATTCGTCACGTTGATGAAGAAAATGAGCAGGCTCAGGGCGAATGCAATCGCCACGATGATCTGCCCGACGTTTTGTGCTCTCTGGTTCATAACATTTTGGTTTTCAAAAACCAGTAAATCACGATTCCTGTTCACCGGTCAAGCGATGAGAGGGTCTTTGCTTTTCCTCGAAACAATTGCGGACTGGCGAGGGCGGGAATTTCAGGGAGGGTGGATGGCATGATGATGATTTGTTCTTTCGGGCGCCAAATGGCAGGTATCTGGATTTTGACGCTGGCGTGGGGACTGGTGACTGGTTCGATTTGGGGGCAGGACAAGGCCAGCCACGAAACTCCCCAATCCTCCGATCCGGCCATCACGCTCACGAAATTCGCCGGGAGCGACCTGATCAAGCACCCGACGGGGATCACGCTGACGAAATCGGGAAAACTGCTCGCGGTGGAATCGCACACGCATTTTGCCCCGAAAAACTACCAGGGGCCAAAGACGGACCGGATCTGGTGGATCGAGGATTCGGACGGGGACGGGACGGCGGACAAGCGGACGCTGTTTTTCAAGGCGGACCTGGTGGCGACGATGGATATCGCGACGCATCCGGAAACGGGGGCGATTTACGTGGCGACGCGGAATGAAGTGCTCCGGTTGTGGGACAAGGACGGGGACGGGACGGCAGACCCGGATGCCGTGAAGCGACGGCTGGTGTTTCTCGATACGAAGGGAACGTATCCGCACGATGGCTGCTCGGGCCTGACATTTGATGGGGAGGGAAATCTGATATTCGGGATCGGGGAAAATCTCGGCTTTGCCTACACGTTGCGAGGCTCGGATGGCACGGCGATTTCGGATGAGGGCGAAGGCGGGAACATCTGGACCTGCGACCGGGACGGAAAAAAACTGCGCCGCTGGGCGACGGGATTCTGGAATCCATTCGGAGTAGTGTATGCGCCGGGCGGGCATGTTTTCGCGACGGACAACGACCCGAGCTCGCGTCCTCCGAGCCGGTTGCATTACGTGATCGATGGCGGGGATTACGGTTACCAGTTTCGATACGGCCGGAGCGGACACCACCCCTTCGTATCGTGGAACGGCGAGACGACGGGGACGCTGCCGATGTTGCACAGCGCGGGTGAAGCGCCGTGCGACGTGATTTTCAAGGACGGTCACCTGCTGGTGGCGAGTTGGGCGGATCACCGGCTCGAGCACTACCCGTTGACCTGGAACGGCACGCATTTTGAGACGGAGCAGAAGATCCTCGTGCAGGGCGGAGTCGATTTCCGGCCCGTGGCATTTGCGGAAGCGGAGGACGGCGCGACTTACATCAGCGATTGGGTGAAACGTGAATACGAACTCCACGATGAAGGCGCAATCTGGAAAATGACGGGCTGGAAGCCGAAGCCGCGCAAGATCCCGCCGTCACCGGATTTTGGGCGAAAGGGATTTCCCTCGTGGCGACAAGCATCCACGTCGGAGGATCCGTGGACGGTTTCCCGGGCGATTCGGGATTTGCAGCATGTCATTGATGAGTGGCCGAAGTCGGGCAAGATCGAAACGCCGCAGCAGAAAAAAATGTGGGCGCTGGCGAACCGGGCGAAGCATCCGAATGATCCGCGCGGGCTGGTATTGGACCTGCTGGCGATGGAGAACGACCCCGAAGCGCAATTGCTCGGGCTGAAATGGATCGCGGATTTGAAATTGAAAAAATACCGGGCCGAAGCGGAGAAAATCGCGAATGATCCGCCGTCACCCGTGCTGTTTCACGCGGCCGCAACGGCCCTCGCAAGACTGGATGGTCAGAAGGTCGATGACCGCGCCATGCAGCGATTCATCGGGGCGCGACTGGCGAATGAGAGAACGTCGGCGAAGGTAAAACGGGCTGCGTTTCACGTGCTGGCAGACCGCGAGAAAATTCTGAACGTGAAAGAACTGCGGCAGTTGATGGTGGATGCGGATGAAGATTTCCAGATCGATGTGATGCTGACCCTGCTGAGGCATCCTGACTCGAAAAGTGCCGCGCGCGTCGGGCGGAACATTTCGACGAACCCGAAATTTGCCGACCGGGTTCGCTATTTCGCGCTGGATGTCGCACGGCGCGATCCCTCCGTCGAATTCGCGCCACCCAAACCGACCCCCGGCCCACTCGACAACGGCCGTCGGGTGTTTCACAGATCGTGCGCGAATTGTCATCGCGCCCTCGGGTTCGGGAAATCAGGCGGCCCGGATTTATCGACCATCGGCGAGCGCGGTCGCGAGCATATCGAGAAATCGATCCTTGATCCGAGCGCGGAGATTGCGCCGCAGTACGAACCGTGGAAACTGACTCTCGAGGACGGCACTGAAAAAATCGGTTTCCTGCTCAGCCAGAAAGGCGGGAATCATTTTTATGCCGACATCGAGGGCAAGGAATTCAAGATCAACAACCGGACCATCGTCACCCGCGAGCAGGTCCCCGTTTCCCTGATGCCGCCCGCGCTGAACCTGACGATGCCGGAGCAGGATTTCCGGGACCTGGTGGATTGGCTGAGTAGCTTGAAGTGAACGCGAATCAGCCACCCAGCACTTCCGCGATCTCCACTTCGCGGTTTTCTTTCAGGGAAATCTTTCCCGCTTCGAGCGCGGCGATTAATTCCACTTCCTGGTCGATGGGATACGGCTCTTTGCCGGTTTTCACGTAATTCATGAATTCTTTCAGCAGATACCAATATAAGTTCTTCAGGTCCGGTTTCACGGTGGCCCAGGCTTTCTGGCCGAAAAGGCTAATCTGATATCCGGCCCGCATCCACTCGCGTTCGCCGACCATCAAGACGACGTCGCGGTGATCATCGAACCGAATGCGAACGATATTCATGCCCGGCTGGCCGACGTTTACAGCGGAAACGGCGCCTCCACCAAAGACCGCGTAGGCCATCGAGAGGGCGTGGATACCGTAATAGACGAGTTCATTTCCACAAATCGTCTGCGCGAGCCGCACGGGGCCGATTTCAGAGACCTGCTCCTTCAAATTCAGGATGTCGGGAACGAAGCGCAGCGAACTCGATGACATGAAAGGAGTCCCGGTTTGTTTCGCCAAATCTGCGACGGCCTTGGCTTTTCTCCCGGTCATGGCGAGCGGTTTGTCGCAAAAAACCGGGATCCCGTTTTTCAGCGGGTGAGCGGCATATTTGGACTGCTCGCCAGAGCCGTCGTCGACGATGATGACGACATCCACGCCGTCGGCGCATTCCTCCGGTGTGTCCGCGACGGTTGGGATGGAGCAGGCTTTGGCAAGGCGTTCCGCCCAGAATTTATCACGGTCCCAGACCTTCGTCACTTTCGCGCCTTCGATGGTTTCCTGCGCCCGAACGAAAGTCCATTCGTGTTTTTTCACCTCCGCCTCGTCGAATCCGTTGAAGGTGGAGGCGAATGCCGTGCCGTGATTGGAGCCGTTCCGGGCGGGGGCATCGCCGTATTTGTAGGTGGCAGCGGAAATGAGGCCGATGTTCATGATGCCGCCAGTGTTCCGTTTTCAATCGCGGGTGAAAAGCGGAAAAAACGAATCAACAGGGTTGTTTAGGGAAACCATCCCCGTTGGTTCGTACGGGAGTCTGCCCGTTCAACCTTCGAAAATGTGCTCCCGATCGGTTTCAACGCCGCACCAGAGGCAGTTGGATCGGCGGGAGTTGGATTTGCGGCCGCAGGATTTGCAGACCAGGACGGTGGAACCGAGTCGGCCGTCTTTGGATCCGTCCCGCAAATCGATTTCGGAGATTTTCTCTTCGAGTTCTTTTTCACTGAAGTTTCCCTGGTCGCGAATCATTTCCCACAGGGCCTGCGAGGCGAGGGTCAACCGATCGACCTGACTGCGAAGAGCGCGGACTTCGATTTCGAGATTGGTCCGGCTGCCGCTGGAGCTGTCGCCGCTCAAGGGACGATTGGCCGGGTGACCGGCTGAAAAGAAATTGTCGTCGTTGAATAAATCCATAGACGAAATCTGCCTGAAACAGGCGAATTCCGCGATTCCAAAGAGACGGATTTTTTGGAATCAGGCCGCGAGGACCGTCCGTTCCCGACGGGCTTTCTGTGCGAGCATGCGGTGATCGAAATCGATCTCGTAACCGACCGGATCGGTGTTTTCGACAAACTGAAGTCGGAGCTCGTAGGCGTCGTAGCGGACCTGGAGATACTTGGCGACCATGGGCAAATCATCGTCCTTTAGGGCGGCGAGGATAAAGACTTCACCAGACATGGGGCCTTCAGGAACAGTAACGCCGACCCGCATGAGTCGACAGGTAGCCTCCACACCCCCCAGAGATTCGGGAATGACGTGGGCAACGCCGAGCGAGGCAAGCTGGGCGGACATGGATTCGACATTCCGCGCGTTCATCCGCGCCTTGGCATCCTTGGAGGAGTCGAAAATGTTGGAAACGACCGGAATTGAAACCGCTGTAATGACTCCGATGATTCCGATTGCAACGAGGAGTTCGCTGAGTCCAAATCCACGGAGGCGTTGGGTTCGTCGCCGGGAGTCTTTTCGCTGGGGGTTTGCTTTCATCTGGACCGATAGGGGTGGTCGGACCGTTTTTCTTACTTCCGGGGTTTGGTTGCCGATTTGTCCGAAACTGGTGAAGCTTTGTTCTGAGAGCTTTCCGGTTCAATGGTGACGGATTTTTTGCCGGAGGGATCTGTACCCTTCCGTGTATCGGTGAAAGAGGTCGTGATGACTCCCAGTGAGGGAAAAGCGACGATTTCGGGATTACTGGAAATCTGATCCAGGATCGGATTTCTCCCGGCAAAACTCAGGGATTGCACCCAGGCTGGTTTCAAACTGATCTGACCTGAAACGGGTTTCGCGACGGTCGCTGCAGCAACGCGAACGAGGTTTTCCGAGTCCTGTTGGAGGAAGCCAACACCTCCGTCTCCGCCACCATCGTCGTCTCCGTCTCCGCCACCATCGTCGTCTCCGTCCCCGCCACCATCATCGTCGTCTCCGTCTCCGCCACCATCATCGTCGTCTCCGTCTCCGCTGCCGCCACTTCCACCACCGCCCGGGTTGGGAGTGTATCCGAACACTTCCTTCTGCTGCGCAGCGCTCAAGTGGCTGAACATTTTTGCCATGCTGGATGCATAGCTCATGTATTGGTCGGTTGATCCGCCGGAACTGACCGCGCACTGGGTGGCGATAAATTGAACGGAACCCTGGTTATCTCCGAGTTGGGCGCGCAAGGGTGCGAAACCCGGGACGAAACAGGTGATGAATAGAAGACAGGCGAGCCTGCCTGCCGAAAAAGAAGAATGAATTATTTTCATGCTCTGGAGAGATTTGAGGGATGTTTTCGTATTTCTAGTTATGAAAAATAACAAATTTTTCTATTGAATCAAGTATTTATTGTAATTATAATATTGGAGTCCGCCGTTTCCGTGAAAATATCGACCCCATCTTGCCTTAAAATTTTACTTCTGCTGATTTCTCAGCTGGTTGGATATTTCTGGGCTCCTTTATTTCTAACCAGTGCAGATGAGCCGTCACGGATTCTGTTTTCGAAATTGAACCGCACCGGTGGGCTGACTTCAGACAGTATCGTAGCTGTGGAGCAGGATCGGACCGGCATGATCTGGATTGCCACTGACCGGGGACTGAACCGTTTCGACGGTGCCGGAACCCAGCAGTTTCTTCATGATCCGGGCGACGTGAAAACTCTCAGTGGAAACCGGCTTTCGGCGATTGTCAGCGATTCCGATGGAATTTTGTGGGTGGGCACGACCGACGCCGGCCTGAATCGTCTTGACCCGATCACCGAGGATATTCGCCGTTATTTTGCACAGCCGGGACAGCCCGGAAAATCGATTACCAGCAATGAAATCACAGCCCTGGCGGAGTCGGAAGGGCAGTTTCTCTGGGTGGGAACCCGCCGGGGGCTGGATATGTTGCACTTGAAATCGATGCTCTTTCGCGAGGTTCCGGGCATTCCGGCAGAAGCGCACGTGACGACCATCTACGTCCACAAGCAGAGGGAAATCTGGGTCGGGACGGAAAACGGGGATTTGTTTCGTTGGAACGAGGAGGCGTCTGATTTCGAGATTTTCTGGACGACCGGGGCACCAATCAGCGCGATCGCCTATGATTTGAAACAAGGGCTTTGGGTCGGAACGAAGGGACAGGGCCTGATGCGCCTGGATACAAAAACCGGCGCAGTAACTCCATCGACCGTAATTGAACGGGATATTTCGTCGGTATGGGCGGACAGCAACGGGGATTTGTGGGCGGGAACCACCAGCGGACTGGGCCGCCTCGACCGCGCCACGGGTGATTTTGTCTTTTTCCGGAATGACCCGGTGGAATCCAACAGCCTCAGTAGCAACGCCATCACAAGCGTTTTTGAGGATGCCGCCAAGGTGTTGTGGGTGGGCACCGATGGCGGCGGCGTCAACCGGTTCGGACTCGACCGGTACTGGTTTCCCCATTATCGCACCCATCCAGATGACCGGGGAAGCGACAAACTGCCTCATGATTCCATCTGGGGCATGGCTCCGGGGAGAGATGGCTCAATCTGGATCGGAACAGAATACGGGCTGACCCACTGGTTTCCGGAAACCGGTCAATATGAGACCCCGGAACTTGGGTTGAGCGGCGGAGAACCCTATGTCCACAGCATTCTTGAAGCAGCCAATGGCGACGTTTGGGTCGGAACCAAGGGCCAGGGATTGATCCGGTTCCCGGAGGGATTGGCCACTGCCGCAATTCAGTATACCCATGATCCCATGAATCCGGAATCGATCGGTCACGATTTCGTTTCGGAGCTGTTTGAGGATCCGGAAGGAAATATCTGGATCGGCACGCACGGTGCCGGCCTGTGGAGATTCGATGCAATGACGGATTCATTTTACCGTGTCCCGTCCGCGAGCGAGTCCGGAACAGGCACGAAGAATTCGAGCGCGCGGTTCGTCGCCTCAATTTCCCGCGACAGCGGTGGCCGCATCTGGGTCGCAGCCAGTGACGGGCTTCACATCGTCGAACCGGATAGCAACCTTTTGCAAAATTACCGGGC
>JABDJT010000232.1 GCA_013003335.1 Verrucomicrobiales bacterium
GCATTATCCGGTGGATTTTTCCGTGTCTTCAGCGTCTCGATCGAGACAGACGTTTCGCCAGCCTCCTCTTCGTAGTGGTAGTGTGCGGCGAAATCGCGATTGGAAACCTCTCCCAGCTCAGGATCCGGTGCTTTTTCCCTGGCCTCGAGGTCCGCAAAATATTTTTCAATCAGATCCTGAATCTTCTCAACCTCGATGTCGCCGACGACAATCAGCGCCATCCGGTTCGGGGTATACCACTTGTCGTAAAACTCCACGAAGCGATCGCGGCCGGCGTTTTTGATCACTTCCTCCGTACCGATCGGCAGGCGTTTCGAAACCTTGTGTTCGGGCAGAGCGAACTTGATCTGCTCGAGAAAGGTGCGCCAGCCAACCGAATCGCGATTCCGCTTCTCGCTCAGGATAATCCCCCGCTCGGCCTCGATTTCCTCCTGCAACAGCTTCATGCCGTCCGCGTAATCCCGCATCAGCTTGAAGGCCTCGTCGAGAACCTTGTCTTCCGTGTTGGGCAATTCCAGCTTGTAAACCGTTTCGTTGAAAGAGGTGTGGGCATTGGTGTGGTTGCCGAATCCCATCCCGAGGCGTTGGAAATACTCCACCATTTCGCCGGCCGGGAAATTTGTCGTCCCGTTGAACGCCATGTGCTCGAGGAAATGCGCGAGCCCCTGCTGATTTTCCTCCTCCATCAGCGAGCCGGCGTCGACGTAAAGCCGCATGCTGACGCGGTTTGGCGGCTCCGGGTTCGGCATGATGGCGATCCGCATCCCGTTCTCCAGCACGTCCCAGGTAACCCCGGAGTCCGGCTGAATATCGCTGCCTTCGTGCGCGAGCGGGATCGGGTCGTTTTTGCCTTGCGGGGCTTTGTCCTGGGTCGACGCGAAAATCGCGAAACAGAAAACGAGAATGGCGAGAGAAAGGGCGGGTTTTTTCATGAAAAATTGTGGGGGTAAAAGCGGCAGCGACCGGCGCATTTGCCTCGGGAATGAACCACAAACGGGCAAAATTGAAACTCCCTGCAAGACGACCCTGATTCGAACGAACAGGGTCTGTTTGGCGAACAGACCCTGTTGGTTCGGAAATGGTTTTCCGGACACCGAATTGAGGCTACCCTCGCCGCCACCATGTCTTCCGCCCCCCGTGTTGCTGATCCGATTTTGTCCGCGACCCAACTGCGCCTGTCGTTCGGGAACCAGATGATTCTCGACGACGCCACGATGGCGATTCATGCGGGTGACAAGATCGGCCTGGTCGGGCGGAACGGTTGCGGAAAATCCTCATTTCTCCGGATCATCGCGGAGGAGGAAAACGCCGACGACGGCCACATTTCCCGGTCCCGTGGGCTGGTCGTTGGTTATCTTCCGCAGGAATTTCAGTTGGAAGAGGATGCCACCGTCGATGAAAACATCCGCGCCGGCGCGGCCGATCTGATCGATGCCCTGGAACGATTCGAGAAGGGCGACGATTCCATCCACGAGAGGATCGAACACGCTGACGGATGGAATCTCGACACGCGGATTGAAACGCTGATGCGAAAGCTCGATACACCGCCGGGTGAGCGCGTCGTCCGGCATTTGTCGGGGGGCGAAAAACGGCGGGTCGGCCTGGCACGGGCGCTTGTGGCGCAGCCGGATCTGCTGATTCTCGATGAACCGACCAACCACCTCGACGCGGATGCCATCGAATGGCTGGAAGGTTACCTCGCCGCGCAGAACGGCGCCTGCCTGTTCGTGACGCACGACCGCTATTTTCTCGACCGGATCGCCACCCGGATCGTCGAATTGAGCAACGGCACATTTTTTTCCCACGACGGCAATTATTCCGACTACCTGATCGCCAAACAGGAACGAATCGAAGCCGAGCAGGCCGCCGAGGGAAAACGGCAGAGTTTTCTCCGGCGGGAAATCAACTGGGTCCGGGCCGGGGTGCAGGCTCGCCGAACGAAACAGCGCAGCCGGCTGGACAACTTTTACGCGGTGAAAGCGCAAAAAGCGCCGGAGAAGGAACTGGACATGGACCTCGTCGTCCCGCCCGCTCCGCCGCTGGGGAACGTGATCGTGAAGCTGAAATCCGTGTCGCAGTTTATCGAAAACCAGCCGCTGTTTCTCGGGCTGGATCTTGAATTTGAAAAAGGCGAATGCGTCGGCGTGGTCGGCCCGAACGGCGCGGGAAAAACGACCCTGCTTCGTGTCATCATGGGAGATCTCGAAGCGACGGAAGGCTCCGCAAAGATCGGGATGAAAACCGAATTCAATTACGCCGACCAGACGCGACTGGAGTTGGACGAAGATAAATCGGTTTTCGACGAAGTTTCAGAGGGCAAGGAATCCATGCGGTTCGGCCCTGATTCGATTTCAGTCCGGGCGTATTTGAAACGTTTTTTGTTTGCCGATGATCGCATCAACGACCGGATCGGGAATTTGTCCGGCGGCGAAAAGAACCGGGTGCTGCTGGCCAAAATCCTGAAGCGGGGTGGAAATTTTCTCGTGCTCGACGAACCGACCAACGACCTCGATCTTCAAAGCCTGCGCGTGCTGGAGGAAGCGTTGATTAATTTTTCCGGCACCTCGCTGGTGGTCAGTCACGACCGTTATTTTCTCGACCGTGTCTGCGATCGTGTGATCGTTTTTGAAGAGCCGGGCAAGCTGGGAGTCTACGTCGGAAATTATTCCTATTACCGCGAAAAGCGGCGCGCCCGCGAAGCGGTTTCCGAATTGAACAAACCGGCTGTGTCGTCTAAAAAACGTGCCGCTTCCCCCGGAAAAGCCGATGCCCCGCCCAAGCTGAAGTGGAAAGAGGAACGGGAACTGGAGGGAATCGAGGAGGCAATTTTGGAGGCGGAAGAGTCGGTCGCCAAACTCGAATCGCAGCTGAACGATCCCGATTTCTACAAGGAAAACGCGGAACGCGCCGCCGAAGTTTCGGCTGATTTGGAAAAAGGCCGCGAACAGGTGCAGCAGCTTTACGACCGCTGGGAGGAACTCGAATCCATCCGGAAAACCTGGGAAGCTTGGAAAGCGGAGACGGGGTGATTGAGGGCGTGCTCGGTGTTCAGGTCAAATCCCAGGTGCCACGTAGCGGCGCGAGATCGTCATCTTCTTCCACGAGAGTGTCGTACTTCTCGTCACCGGATCCCATGGCCTTGTAGACGCATTCTTTGGCCTCCTTGAACTGGCCCAGCAAGCAGTAGTAGCAGCCTTTCTTGTACCAGAAGTCAGGCGTCATATACAGGCAATGCTCGCCACTCACCAGAAATTCGAAGGCTGCTTCGACGCCTTCGGCCCGGCGAATGGCATAGGCTCCCAGCAGGTACGGAGTCGAGTAGTTGGGAAGTTCGACGACGGCTGCCCGGGCGACTTTCGCCCCTTCTTCCCACGCTTCCATTTGTTGGAGGATTTTTAGACGCCGATCCGCAATTTCAAATTTGGTTTGTTTATCATCCACTTCGACCGGGATCGCACTCAGCTCTTCCAGTGCCTCCTGATACATTCCAAGTTCTACGTATCCCTCCGCAGCGTTGAATTGGTCTTCTCGTTTCATAGAAAGATCAATTCAGGCGGAAAAGACGAAGGCTAAAACGACGAATAGCGCCGGACCACCGAGCAATTGGAGCGTTACGGTCTTGTCCGTGCTTTTCTTCAGGTTCAAAAGGGCGACGGTGATTATGATGATGTACAGGGAACCTGCTGACGCGATTCCGGCAACCTGCCCGAGCCCCCGGAAATCGAAAATCATAACGGGCAAACAGACGAGACTGAAAATCCCGTAAATCAAAGCGATGAACCAGCCCCATCGGCTCGATTCTTTTTCGTAGAACATGACCAGGACCCCGGCGAGAATCAGGATTAGGCCGGGAGCAATGATCACGATCCCCACCAGGACGGCCGTTCCGATTAGTTCGGAGAGCGAGAGCCCGGCCTTCAATTTCTGCATCCAGGTCGATTCCTCGGTGTGTCCCCGGCTGAAGTGCTCAATCACAGTCACGCGGGTCACAGCTGATAGCAAAACGGCATTGAGCAAAAAATAAGATGCCAGTGCTGGTGGGAATTCCCAGTCTGGAATCCGGAAAACCCACGAAACCAGGTTTTCGAGAGGCGCCAGGCACGCTTGAGCGACCCGATTGACGACATCAAAAATTCCAGCCAGAAAGTCCTTCCACCGGATCAACTGCGGCAGATAGTTTTCCTGGAAATTCCCGATCCCGAGCGCATTTCCGACAATCGAAAGAATGCCCCACGGGCTGGTCAAAATCGATTTGGCTTTGCTTTCGGACATGAACTCGAATTCGATTGTTCAATCGGTTCTCTGTTTCTTTTCTTCAACCCGAAACGTCCCGAGAAATACGAACATCCCAATCAACGAAATCACGCCGAGACTCCACCAGAATCCGCGAAACTCGGGGTGCTCGAATTTTTTACCGGAAGCGAAGATCGCGGCCAGGACGGCGTTCAACACGACAGCCAGGAGCGGGCCAATCCCATACCAAATGAAATTGAAAACGGATTGGGCGGTGTTGGCGACGTCCTTCGCGGCAATCTTGTTCATGTAGATGAAACAGGTGCTGGTGTAGAAGGCGTAGCAGAGTCCGTGAACGCCCAATCCGAAAATGATCAGCCACATGGGAATTCCGATCGTCCCGAAGAGAAAAAAGCGGAAGGCATAGGCGGCGATTCCGAGAGTGAGGACGGCTTTGAAACCGATCTTCGGCAGAACGCGGCCCAGCACGATATACATCACGATTTCGCAGATCTGCCCGAGCGCCATCGCGGGCAGGATGTAGGCGCTGTCGAGCCCGGCCTCGCTCAGGAATTTCCCGCATTGCATGAAGTAGAGCGTGTTCATCGGGCTGATGATCAGCGTCACAATCAACAGGACGGCGATCGACGGGATTTTGAGAAGCGCGAAGGCGTCAGCCACGGCGGGGCGCTGCGATTTCGTTTCGACGGGCGGAGTGTGGGGTAAAAAGAAAAACGCCCAGGCCCCGTATCCGATCGCGATGATGCCGGACCAGAACACGGATTTTTTCATCTCGGCCATGACGAGCGGGACGTCTTCGCCCTTGAAAAACGGCGGCAGCCAGCTGCCCGTGACCTCGGTTTTGAGAAAGAGCAAAGAAAAGGTCCAGCCCATCACCACCCAGCCGACAGCCGTCCAGGCGCGAATCCCCGGGAATTGGCGCGGCGGATCGTCGAGGTGCCGCATTGCCAACGCATTGCAGATCGCCGTCGCCGGCATGAACATCAGCGTGAACGAAATCGAAAGTAGCAGCCAGGCAAAGAAGGCGGACTGCGGGTAGACGGCAATTTTCAAAATTCCTCCGATCATCATCAGCATGCCGAGCACGCGCTGGGCGGGAAATCGCCGATCAGCGAATTGAACGATCAACGGCGAACACAGCGCGCCGACCGAGGCGGCGATCCCGACGATCATGCCCATCTGGTTCTCGGAAAAACCGAGCCCGCCTTCTTCGACGGCCGCAGTGAGAAATTTTCCGGCTATCGGCAGCCACAAGCCGTAGATGCCAAACTGAAGAAACATCATCAGGCAGAGCCGGGCGGAGAGTAGAGGCATGCGGTTCGGGGTAGAATTTCAGGCAGCTGCCGAAACGAGATTCGAAACGGGTTTCAGCAGCGATTTCTCGGAAACGCCGAGGGGGAGCGAAGTCAGGATCACGCAGGACAAATCCGTCTCCGGATCAGCCCAGGCGAGCGTGCCGGTTGCGCCGCGATGGCCGAACGTTTTGGGCGAGCAGGATTCTCCGTAGCTCGATGTCGCGAGATCGAATCCGAGACCGCGGGGCGATTCAAGGCCTTCCGTGTGATTTTGAATCATCAGGTGCGCGGTTTCTTTTCGCAGGACTTTCCCGTCCGGTTTCAGAAAACTCTGAAGAAACGTCGCGACATCGCCCGCCGAACCGTGGGCGCCGCCCCAGGGCGAGCCGAGTTTCCGCCAATACTCGCTGTTCCAATCCCAGGACTTGGTGTCTGCCGCGCCGGCCCCGGATTCGGCCGCTGCCGATTGGGTTTGGCAACGGATCGTATCGGAAATCTGGAGTTTTCCCAGTCCGAGCGCCGTGCGGTTCATGCCGAGCGGCGTGAAAATTTCATCGGCGAGAAAATTTGGGAACGGTGTTTGCGTGATGCGCTCCGCGATCTCGGCCAGCAGCAGTATCCCCATGCTTTGGTAGCTGTATTTCGTGCCGGGCTTGAACAGCAGCGGCGTGTGAATTGCCGCTTTCACAAACTCAGACAGCGGAGAATGCGCCTTCCGGAGGTCCGCATTTTCGGGGAGCTGATCGGGCAGCCCGGAGGTGTGAATCAACAACTGCTCAATCGTGATGTCCTTGCGGTCTCCTTCGGAAAACTCCGGGATGAATTTCCTGGCCTGGTCGGACAGCTTCAACTCACCACGATCCGCCAGCAGCATCACTCCGGCTGCCGCCATCGGTTTGGTGATCGAGGCGAGCAAAAAAATGGCATCGGCCGAAGCGGCTTTTCCAAACGCCTGGGAAAACGAAAACGAGCCCCGGCGAACATCGAGCACGGCGGATTCCAGCGTTCCGGAGTCGACTTCGGTCTGGATCAGGGCGGCTGCTTTTTCCATGGAATCCTGCATGGGTTTCTCAAGTGGGGCCGCCGAAATCCATTCAGGAACGAATCCCAAAATTGGTGTACTTAAAAAAGCCCTGCGGTTCATGTTGTCCGTTGAGGCCAAAGTCTGGCAGAACGGCCCAACGAATCAATCCTGTAAGCAATTTCCCTCTATGACGGGAATGATGTCTCACATTCAACCGACCAGCTCCCGAATCGGCTTGATCCCGGAGTCGACCAAATAGTGCGGCCGGCCTGTCGCGTCTGTCACCGTGGCCTGGTTCAGGTCGATCCCGATGTTGTGATACAACGTCGCGAACACTTCCTGGAACTGCACCGGTCGCGAATCGACTTCGCCGCCGATTTTGTCTGTCGACCCGATCACCTGGCCGGTATTCATGCCGCCGCCGGCCAGCAGGGCAAACGTCACCCGTGGCCAGTGATCCCGGCTGTTGTTCTTGTTAATCTTCGGCGTCCGCCCAAATTCACCCCAAACCACGACCGACACATCTTGATCCAAACCGCGCTCGTGAAGATCGGTGATCAAAGCCGAAAGCCCCTGATCGAGCTGCGGCATTTCCTGGCGGGAGCGAGGGAAATTCAAGCCGTCACCGCCATGCCAGTCCCAGCGGCTGTAATTCAACGAAACAACCCGGGCACCGGCTTCGACGAGACGCCGCGCGACCAGGAAATTGTGAATCATCCGCGGCGCGCCATCCCGCTGGTATTTCGCGTCATTTTTCCCGTAACGCTCCAGCGTTTTCGGATCCTCTTTCGAAAGATCGAGCGCGTCGGTCAAACCCGAGCCGGACAGGATTCCGATCGCCTGCTGATTGAATGAATCGATCCCGTTCATCTCGCCAGTGAGGTCCGCTTCCCTCCGAAACCGGTCCACCGAGCGCAGCAAATTTTTCCGATCGTGAAGCCGCTCCAGCGTGAAATCCTTCAGCGTCATGTTCGTCGCACCCGCGTTCGGATCTTTCCCGACCAGCGGCATAGGGCTGTGAGCCGCCCCGATAAATCCGCCGGTACCCGGTTCGCCCCAGGTCCGGTTTCCGGTCGGATACATCATCGAAAGATTCGGCGGGATGCCCGGATTTGAGCCCTGCAATTTCGAGACCCACGCGCCGAACGCCGGCCAGCCTCCCGGCGGTGCCGTTCCCGCGTCGCGGACTTTCCGACCCGTCATGCACTGGTAGCAATCGTGACGCCCCTCCGAATCATGAATCGACCGGATGATCGCAAACTTGTCCGCCATCTTCGCCAGCCTGGGAAACATCTCGCAAACCTGCATACCCGGCACATTTGTTCCGATCGGTCGGAACTCCCCGCGAACTTCTGCCGGCGCATCGGGTTTCAGATCAAAAAAATCGAGGTGAGACGGCCCACCCGGAAGATAAATATTGATGATCGCCTTGTTCGAACTGCCCGTTTTTGCTTTCGCCTCCAGCGCCAGCAACTGACTCAAACTCAGCCCTCCTGCAGCCATTCCGCCCACTCGTAAAAAACCCCGTCGGGAAAGCTGATCACAGTGCGTCGGTCGCGGGTCCGGTTGTCCGATTAAGTCCAGCATCGTTCGTCAGTAAGGTTGGCAAAGCATAGTATTCCAACCGGTTCAGAACAAAGAAAAAAGAGGGCGCAATTCTGCCGGAGTAGAAAGGCGAACCAAAAAGGTTCCGTCGTTTTCGCCGAAGATCACGTGAACCCGCTTGCCCGAAACGTTGCGAAGCGGTTTTCGTGGGGCAGATTTCCGACACGATGCTCAAGATCTTCGCCCCCCGTGAAAGCCGCTCCCGTACTCGCGCTCAATTTTGTGATGGCATTAATCGGCGAAATTTCCTGAAAGTGGGAGGACTCGGCACTGCTGCCTCAGGACTTGGACTTTCGCTCCCGAATCTGCTTTCGCTCGAAGCGCAGGCCGGCATCGGTTCGTCTCACAAATCCGTCATTTTGATTTATCTCGTCGGCGGCCCGCCGCATCAGGACATGTTCGATTTGAAACCGGATGCGCCGTCAGACTACGCGGGGCCGCATCGACCGATCGGCACGAATGTTGACGGGATCGAGATCTGCGAAAAGTTCCCGATGATGGCAGAGCGGATGGACAGGTTTGCGATTATCCGGTCGCTCGTCGGAGCCCAGGGCGGGCATGATGCCTTTCAATGTTACACCGGTCGGAAACCGCAGGATGCGCCCGCACCGCAGGGCGGTTTTGCTCCGTTTGGAAGTGTGGTTGGCGCGTTGCAGGGGCCCGTTCACAAGCAGGCACCGCCGTTTGTGAGCATGTGTTATGATTGCACCCATGGTCCTTACAATGAGCCGGGGCCGGGAATGTTGGGTGTAAAACAGGCCTCGTTTCGACCCATGGGTCCGACCCGATCCGACATGGCACTGGAGGGAATCACGCTCGACCGCCTGCAGGATCGAACCCGACTTTTGAAAAGCGTCGATCATTTCCGCCGCGAATCCGACGGCAGCGGACAGATGGAAGGGCTCGACACGTTTAACCGGCAGGCGATGGGAATTTTGACGTCGTCCAAGCTCGGTGACGCACTCGATTTATCGAAGGAAGATCCCAAAGTTGTCGAACGTTACGGAACGGGAGACGAAGTGAAACGGATCGATGGAAACGGCGCGCCGCGTGTTCCTCAAAGCTTTCTGGCCGCCCGCCGACTCGTCGAAGCCGGGGCGCGGGTCGTTACGGTCAACTACAGCAAATGGGATTGGCACGGCGGAAAAGGGAACGAGATTTTCAAACGGGAGAACGAGGATTTCCCAATTTTCGACAAAGCCATCACAGCCTTGGTCGATGATCTTCACGACCGCGGCATGGACAAGGACACCACCGTTCTGGTTTGGGGAGAATTTGGCCGTACCCCGAAAATCAGCGCGAAAGTGGGCCGCGATCACTGGCCACGTGTTGCGATGGCGTTGATGGCTGGCGGCGGCATGAAAACCGGGCAGGTAATCGGCGCGACAGATCGTCTTGGCGGAGAAGCGGTCGATCGACCCGTCACATTCCCGGAAGTTTTCGCGACGCTGTATCACAATCTCGGCATCGACGTGACGAACACAACCGTGAACGATATGCAGGGTCGGCCTCAATATCTCGTCGACGGAAACGCGAAGCCAATTGCTGAGCTGATTTGATCGAACAGGGCCTGTTTGGAGAACCAACAGGGTTCGTTCGTTTTTTGCCTTTGGCGCGATCTGCGCTTTGCTCTTCGAATGATTCGCCTTCTATGTTTTTTCCTGCTCGCTGCTTCATTCGAAGCCTTCGGGCAAAAACCTGCCGAGCCGGAATACCCTGCCGATCCCGATTCTCAGAAGCAAGACGGCGTTCCCGCAGGAAAAATCACAGAGCACAAATTCGCGGACTCGAAAATTTTCCCGGGCACGACTCGCGATTTTTTTGTCTACACGCCGGCGCAATACGATCCGGAAAAACCGGCGGCGCTGATGGTTTTTCAGGATGGACGCTCTTATTTGAAAAACGTCCCGACGGTGTTCGACAACCTGATTCACAAAAAGGAAATGCCAGTCACGATTGGCGTTTTCATCAACCCCGGCGTCGTTCCGGAGACGAGTGAAAACGTGCTCGCCCGTTACAACCGCTCGTTCGAATACGATGCGGCGGATGGCCGCTACGCGCAGTTTTTGCTGGAGGAAATTTTGCCCGCGGCGTTGAAAGATCTGAACGTGACTGACGACCCGAATCTGCGGGCGATTTGCGGATCCAGCTCGGGCGGGATCGCCGCGTTCATGGCGGCGTGGGAGCGCCCGGATTCATTTCGGCGGGTTTTCACGACCGTGGGAACGTATGTCGGATTGCGTGGCGGAAACGAGCTGCCGGTTCTGGTGCGAAAGTATGAGCCAAAGCCGCTCCGCATTTTTCTGCAGGACGGAAAAAACGACAACGATCTGTATTGCGGCAGCTGGTGGGTGGCGAATCAGGACATGCTCGCTTCGCTGAAATGGGCGGGCTATGAGGTGAATCACGAGTGGGGCGAGGGCGGTCACAATCGCAAACACGGCAACGCGATTTTTCCGAAGGCGATGCGCTGGCTGTGGAAAGACTGGGCGACGAAGCCGGAAATCACGACGCATTCTGAAAATTCGAAACGGGACCGGCTCAACTTTTTTGAGCCGGAAGAAGACTGGCAACTCGTCAGCTTTCGGCATGGATTTACCGAAGGTCCGGCCGTGAATCGCGAAGGCTGGCTCTATTTCAGCGATCTGGAACAGAGTAAAATCTGGAAAGTCAGCCCGCCGGGAAAAGTCAGCTTGTTTGCAGAAAACACTGGTCACACGAATGGCCTCGCCTTCGCGCCCGATGGCAAAACGCTCTACGGCTGCCGTCGCGAACCGGGCGGACTCGTCGCGTGGGACACGGAGACCGGCGAAATGACGGTCCTGGCGAAAAATGTGAAGCCAAACGACGTCGTCGCCGCGCATGACGGCACGGTTTATTTTTCCGAACCCCGCTCGAAAAAAATCTGGATGATCCCCTCCGGAGGCGGCGAAGCCAAAGTCGCGGGCGAAGGTTATTCCGGAGTGAACGGGGTCATTTTAAGCACGGATCAATCGCTCGTTTTTGCGGCGGATTACGGAGGTCGATTTGTCTGGTCCGGCCAGCGAAATCCGGACGGTACGCTCGATTTTATCCAGCCCTATTTTCATCTACACCTCCCACCGGCGTCTGTTGATGTGAAAAGCCATGCCGATGGCATGTGCGTCAGCGAAGCCGGTTGGTTGCTCGTCGCGACGCAAATGGGAATTCAAATTTGCGACATGCCGGGCCGGGTGCATCTCATCGTTCCGCCCCCCATCGGCGAGCGATTCCCATCGAATGTGGTTTTGTCAGGAAA
>JABDJT010000243.1 GCA_013003335.1 Verrucomicrobiales bacterium
CCTGCGTGTTGATCGGGACCTGGGCGAGTGGCTTGCTGCCTGCGGGCATACCGCCGGCCGCCGTCCTGTCGAACATGCTCAAGATTCTCGTCGAGAACCCGGTGCTGACCGGATTCCTCACCGCAGGTGTGCTGGCCGCCATCATGTCATCGCTCGATTCGCAGTTCCTCTGCCTCGGCACGATTTTCACGAACGACATCGTGTTGCACAACAAGCCGAAAGACAAATATTCGGACAAGAAGATCGTCCTGATCGCCCGGAGTTTTGTCGTGGCGATCGTGCTGTTGACCTACATTTTGTCCCTGATCTTGAAGGACGTGCAGAATGTATTCGACCTCGCGGTGTGGAGCTTCTCGGGCTTTGCCGCACTGACATCGCTCGTTTTCACCGCGCTCTACTGGAAAGGAGCGACGAAGGCCGGGGCTTATGCCTGCGTGCTGACCGTCGCTGTGACTTGGTTCTACTTTTTCGCGAAAGCGGGCTGGGGCGGCGAATACACCGTGTTCTCCAGCGAACACCGGACGGACGACGGCATCATGCCCGTGGCGATCTGCTTCCTGGCAGGTCTGGCGGCGATGGTCATTGTTTCTCTCTTCACGAAGAAACCGTCTGACGAAACCATTCGTAAATTTTTCCCGTAACCCTGAGTCAGATCAGCCCTGATCTCTGACCCCGAATTTTTTCCAATGACCACCGACGAAGCAAAAGCTCAACTCGACGAACGCGTCCGCGAAATCATCAACTGGCACTTCTCCGAAGAAACCGGCACGCCCTTTTGGCTCGACTGGATGAAAGACGCGGGCTGGGATCCGCGCGAGGAAGTGAAGGGCATTGATGACATCGTGAAGTTTGATCATTTCGAAGACGCCTGGCTCCGGGACGAGAAAAATGAGCGGTTTGTGCCGAACGCGTACAAGAACCGCCCGTTCAATGTCTTTGAAACCGGCGGCACGACGGGCCTGCCGAAGCAGCGGGTCGGCTGGGATGACTACAAGCACGATTACGAGCAGTTTTCTGATCAATTGAGCGACGAGTATTTCCCGAAAGGCGGCAACTGGATCATGGTCGGGCCGACCGGACCGCGTCGTCTTCGCCTCGCCGTCGAGCATCTCGCGAATCACCGTGGAGGTAGCTGTTACCACGTCGATCTCGATCCGCGCTGGGTGAAACGGCTGATCGGCCGGAAAGAACTCGATCAGGTCGAGCGCTATCAGGCGCATGTCATGGCGCAGGCAGTAGAGATCATCAAGCACCGCGATATTTCCTGTATTTTCACGACGCCGCGTCTGCTTGCTTCGATCGGC
The DNA here is from genome assembly GCA_013003335.1 of Verrucomicrobiales bacterium. GTDB lineage: Bacteria > Verrucomicrobiota > Verrucomicrobiia > Verrucomicrobiales > DEV007 > JABDJT01. Next base: position 1,305 of record JABDJT010000243.1, read on the forward strand.
GAACGCATTTCGATTGCGTCCCACGGGATTCGCGGTTGTTTCTGCGGCGGCACATCGATGACTCCGGAATATGTCCGTTTCCTGCAGGAAGAGGTGCTGGAAAACAAGGCGCTCTTCGTGCCGACGTACGGAAACACCCTGATGGGACTCGCGGTCAGCCTTCCGGAGGAATTGCCCGAAAATGATTATTCCGTGACCTATTACGCGCCTCAGCCCCGGGCCGTTTTGCGGATTGTCGATGCCGATGACACCGCGAAAACGATGGACTACGGCGAATATGGCCGGGTCGAATTGACCACGCTGACGAAAGAATTTTTCATGCCGCGTTTCCTTGAGCGTGACGAAGCGATCCGGCGTCATCCCCACGACAAATATCCGTGGGACGGCGTCGGCGACGTGCGTCCGTTCGGTGCGCTGACGAAGAAGGTGATTGAGGGGGTTTATTAATCGAAATTGAGGATCGAAACATGAGCGCACCCCACATTCCCGTCCTCCGCCAGGGCAAAGTCCACAAGTCCCTCGACGTCCAGACCATCGAGAAACTCGGCACGGACGAACCCGCCGCGGAAATTTCGTTCGCCTGCGCGGACATGATCAAATACGACATTGCCCGGATGGGCGAGGCACGGGAAAAGCTGCGCAAGATGAAGTCGGAAGACCTCATCGAGATCACGAAAAAAGCCGGGGAAATTTTTCTGAATGATGACCTGCCGATCGGGGTCGACGGAGCGATGCAGTCGCCCGAAGACTACGTGCTGTCTCTCGCTGCGACCAGTGGTCTGCCGCATGCGCTGATCCGCATGAACATGCAGCGGCTCGGCGGGATTTTCGGGCAGATCGAAGACATTTTCCAGGGCCTGACCCGCGGACTCGACATCGCGGTTTTGGACAAGGGATACGGAGAGCAGGGCGGCGCACCCGTTAGCTTTTCACCGACCACGAACCAGCTCGCCGTCATTTTGCCGAGCAACTCCCCTGCGGTGAACGCGCTTTGGATTCCGTCGATCGCGATGAAAATTCCCGTGCTGCTCAAGCCCGGCCGCGAGGAGCCGTGGACCCCGTGGAGAATCATCCAGGCGTTCATCAAGGCCGGTTGCCCGGCCGAGGCGTTTTCGCTTTACCCGACGCAACACGATGGCTCCGGCGCGATTATTCGCCGTGCCGGTCGCGTGATGCTGTTCGGCGATGATTCGACCGTGAAACAGTATGAGAACGATCCGCGTATCGAAGTTCACGGCACCGGCTATTCGAAATTTGTGATTGGCGAAGACGAAATCGAAAACTGGAAAGACTATGTCGATTCCATGGTGGAGAGCGTTTCCGCGAACTCCGGCCGGTCCTGCATTTGCACGTCCACCTTTGTCGTTCCGAAATACGGCGACGAAATTGCCGAGGCCATCGCCGAGCGGGTCGCGCAGATCAAGCCGCTCGCGCAGGACGACCCCGACGCCAAGCTCTCCGGATTCGCCAACCCGAAATTCGCCGAGTGGATCAATGAAGCGGTCGAAGACGGACTGAAATCCGATGGTTGCCGCGACGTCACCGCGAATTATCGCGAAGGCGAGCGTTTTCACGAACGCGACGGCATGAATTATCTTCAGCCAACTATCATTCGTTGCGATTCGTTCGACGAACCACTCGCCCTTCGCGAATTTCTCTTCCCGTTTGCCAGCGTCGTCGAGTGTCCGCAGGATGAGGTTTTGGAAAAAACGGGTTACTCGCTTGTCATGACCGCCGTCACCAAAGACATCGAGTGGATCAATCAGCTTTTTGATTGCCCCCACATCGAGCGTCTTAACATCGGCAATATCCCGACCAACCGGATCAGCTGGAATCAGCCCCACGAAGGAAACCTTTTCGAGTTTCTCTACACTCGGAGGTCGTTTGCCATCGCCGATTCGGCGTGATTCGAATCGTCCGAAAACGGTCAGTTCTCGGAACCTACCCTGTTGATTCGTTTGGACGTGGAAATTGGCCGGTTTTGGCTACACTACCGCCATGCCGGGTGCTGACTCCCAAGCCATTCTCCAATTCCTCCGTCGGTGCTACGAGGAAAACGGCTCGCGCGGGGGGCTGTGGAATTTTTTTGGAAACTCGGTTACGAAACGAATCTTCATCGAGGATCAGCCGGATCTGTTGGTTGAAGTTCGGGAGGGAATCGAAACTCACTTTTTGCGGGCCAAGAACGTGCGGGAAACGGCGGATCACGCGGAAATTTACCGGAAAGAGCGCGATTTGATCTATGCGACGGTGTTCGTGACGGGCTGGGTGGAGCGATTCGAATCGAAGCCGGAACCGGTTTGCGCGCCGCTGTTTTTTTACCCGGCCAGGTTGGAGATCGACCCCGGGATGGAGCACGGGGGGAACCTGACGATCGACGTCGCGAACCGGCGATTGAATGCAGCGGTAGTGGCGGCGATCGGCGGCGAGGAGTTTTTGCGGAAGATTGAGGATGGCACGGAAAATCACGCGCTGACAGAGGGCTGCGTCGGCACGGTGCGGCGGGAGTTTGCGGAAAATTTCCCGGCATCGGATGTAGAAACGCTTTTGACCTACCCAACCTTGAGGGGCGAGAGCGAGCTGCGGGAAGCGTTTCGCGCCGTGAAATCGGACCCGAACGCTCCGCTCAAATTGCTGCCGGTCGGGGCAGTCGCGCTGGTGAACAAATCGACCGAGATGCGCGGTGTGTTGAACGAACTGGAGGAAATGGCGGGGCCCGGGGGCGAATTATCGCCGCCGGTTCGGGCGCTGCTGGACGGGCGTGCTTCCGGAGCCCAAAAAGTGTCGCGAGGGCGCATCCCTGCACATCTTTCCGCCGCGCAGGAAAAAATCATCGATTCGGCTTGCGAACATCCGTTGACCCTCGCGGTCGGGCCGCCGGGCACGGGAAAAAGTTTCACCATCGCCGCGCTCGCGATCGGGGCGCTGAGTCGGGGCGGTTCGGTGATCATCGCCTCGAAAATGGATCACGCCGTCAATGTGGCAGGCGATAAGATCGAGTCGGCGATCGGGCTGGAAAATGCGGTGATCCGGGGCGGCCGGAAAGAATACTGGCGGAAACTAAAGTCGTTTTTGGAGGATTTACTGGGAGGGGTTTTCTCCGATGACAAGCGGACGTGGAAAGAGATTTGCAAATTGAATTCGAAGCTCGATTCGCTGGAAAAGAAGATCCGGAAGCTGGAAAAACGGACTTTGAAACGGATTTCGAACGAAAAAAAATGGGGGACAGTTCTTTCACAGGAAGCGGAGAACTGGTGGCAAAAATGGCGCCGGAATGCGGTGCTGAAGCGGGTTTCCGCAATTCCACCGGTGCGAAATCCGGTTGGTGTTTTGTATCAGAGCACGAGTCGGCAGGTGGACGACACGCTCGAGTTTTTACAAAAATCCCGCACGTTTTATCTGTCAGATCGACTGTCCAAACATCGGCCCAGTTTCCAGGCATTTTCGCGGGCGATCCGTGCGCGGACCGGAACGAAACAGGAGGAATATTTTTCGAGCGTCGATTGGGCGCATGTGTTGGCTGCCCTGCCGGTCTGGCTCGTGAATCTCTCCGACGTCCACAAAATCCTGCCGCTCGCCGAGCATTTTGATCTCGCGATTATCGATGAGGCGACACAGTGCGATATCGCTTCGGCGCTCCCGGTTTTGCAGCGGGCGAATCGCGCGGTGATCACCGGCGACCCGAAACAGCTGCGGCATTTGTCCTTTCTCCCGATCCTGCGACAGGCCGAACTAGGGCAGGAATTCGGGCTCGATGCGGAACAGCGGGAGCGATTCAATTTTCGAAATGTCAGCCTGCTCGATCTCGCGTCCGAGCAAATTCACGATCAGGACCGGGTCGCGTTTTTGAACGAGCATTTTCGCAGCCGGCCGGAGATCATCGAGTTCAGCAACCGCGAATTTTATGCCGGGCAACTACATGTCATGACCGGCCGGCACGCCGAAGATTCCGTCGTGAAAGCGAAATCGCCGCTACGCGTGACGCAGGTCGAGGGCGCGTCACGGTCCGAAGCCGGGACGAACAAGGCTGAGGCCGACGCGATTTTTGCGGAACTGATCGAAGTGTGCGAGAAGCAGAATTCGACCGGCGAACCGCTTTCGATCGGGATCTTGTCGCCGTTCCGAAACCAGGTCGATTTTCTCCGGCACCGGCTGGCCGATTCGCATCTGGCCAACACCCTTCTGCACCGCCATAGCCTGCTGATCGGCACGGCGCACACTTTCCAGGGCGAGGAGCGCGATTTGGTTTTCATATCCCTGGCAATCGACAACTGCTCGCCGTCTGCCAGCTTCCGGTTTCTCGAAAAGCCGGATGTTTTCAATGTCGCTGTCACGCGTGCCCGGCAGCTGAATCACGTGTTTCACAGCTTCGACAAAGCCCGGCTTGCGCCTGATTCGCTCGTCGGGAAATATCTGTCGTGGGCGCACGAAGTGGACATCGGCGGCCATCGGGTTGAATCGCCCGCCGCGGCGCCCGGCCAGCACGAGCATGATGAATTCGCGAACGAAGTCGCCGAATTTCTCCGCGGGATCGGGGCCGAGGTTCACATCGGGTATCCGCTCGCCGGCACGGTGGTCGATATCGTTTATACAGTCGACGGCGTCAGCCGCGGGATCGACCTGGTCGGTTATCCCGGTGCGTTTGAGGACGCGTTTCCGCTCGAGCGCGTTCTCACCTTTCAGCGGGCCGATCTGCAAATTTACCCGTTGGCCTATTCCGAGTGGCATTTTCGCCGAAAAGACTGCGAAACGTGGATTCGGGATTTGCATCTTGATGAGGAAAAAGAGGTCGCTGGAAAAAAACCGGAAAAAATTCCAACGAATTCCGCAGAATGACGTCCAACTCCCTGTCCACCCAATGAAATCCACTCCATCCCGGCGATTCAAACCGGCGACCGCAGCGTTTGCGGCCGCGGCGATCGGGATTCTGGCAACGGGTTGCGAAGGAGATCAGAAGGAGCCTCAATCGTCGGGTGCCGAAGAAAACGGCATTTCCGCGATGTTTGCCGGAAAGCTGGAAACTGCGGGCGGGGGGGATTTCGACGCGAAAATCCTGAACCGGAGCGACCTGATTTTGCTCTATTTTTCGGCCGGCTGGTGTGGTCCGTGCAAAACAATCACTCCGATTATCAAGCGACTGGAGGAGGAAGCGGAGAACGTGTCGGTCGTGCTGGTGAACCTCGATTTTTCCGATGAAGAGAAGGCCCAATACCTGGAGGACTCGAAAATTGACTGGCCGTCGGTGAAAGGGACCCAGAATGAGACAATTCAGGGATTCGTCAATGAATACAAGGCCCGCCGGCTGCCAACGTTGATCGTGCTTTCGCCCGGCGGGGATGTCATCACGAAAGATGGCATCGAAGATTTGCGGAGCGACCCGGACGGCGCTCTGGCGAAGTGGAAGACGCAAATGCAGACCGCCAGTGCGGGCGAGAGCAGCTGATCGAGGCTCATTCCAAGAAAAACGAGTCAACAGGGTCTATTTGACGAACCAACCCTGTTCGATCGTAGAAAGAAAAACAGGCCTGGAATGGATCCGCGCTGCTGTTTTTCCGGAAATCGGCCGAATTTTTGAAATCTGAATGTCTTCTGGTTCGTCCTACCTTACCCGGTCTGTTCGTAACGAATGATTGGGTGTATCCTTCAAAATCCAATGCCCGGAGAAATTACAACCAAAGAAAAACCGAAGTCCGAAGCTTCGGAACCGGCAGCCGGCAAAAAACAGACCTCAACCAAATCACGACGGGGGAAGGGTCCCCTGAAACCGGATGTGGACCGTGAACTCGTGGAGCGAGCGAAAAAAGGCGATACGGTCGCGTTCGATGAACTGGTCGTGAAATACACGCCGAAGCTTTACGGCCTGGTGTATCACATGACCTCCAATCACGAGGACACGAATGACGTGCTTCAGGATGTGTTCGCAAAGGCGTACCGTGCTCTGAAGCGTTTCCAGGGAAAATCGACGTTTTACACGTGGATTTACTCGATCGCGACCAACATGACGCTGAATTTCCTGAAAAAACGGGGGCGGCGGCGGGCGATGAGCCTGGATGACGTGGATTCAGCGATCGAACACGACCCGGATTTCATTGAAGCGACTTCGAAAAGCGACCCGGTGAGGGAGGCAAATATCGGGGAATTGCAGGAAAGATTGAACGCAGCGATGCAACAGCTGTCAGAAGATCATCGGGCAGTCGTGACGATGTATGACATCCAGGGGTTGCCCCACGCGGAAATTGGCCGGATTTTGGGTGTGTCGGAAGGCACAGTTCGGAGTCGGTTGTTTTACGCACACCGCCAGTTGCAGACGTATTTGGAAGAATTCCGGAAATGAAGCTCGGTTGAAAAGATTTGATTTTTGAGTCCAGTAAAAAACCCCTTTTCCCTGTCGACACACCATGGAAGATGAAGTGAATGGAAGCGAGAATGAGCGTGCCGGTGAACCCGGTCCGGAAAGTGATTACGTCAGCCAGTTACTCCGGCTGAAGCGGTATGAATCGCCAAAGCAGGAATATTTCGAGGGCTTTTTGACTCAATTCCAGACCCGGCAACGCCAGGAAATGTTGTCGCAATCTGCGCGCGGACTGCTTGCGGAGCGGGTTGGAACCTGGTGGTGGGGCCTGGGAAAAGCTCGCTGGGTGTATGGTGCGGGAGCTGCATCGGTGGCGGCCGCGGTGATCGGTGTGGCGGTGAACTCCGCGACTTCGGAAGGGAATGGAACCGTGCCGGAGAACGTCGCCGGCTCTGCATCGACGACAATCCTGGAATTGAATTTGCCGGACGGAAAGAATACGGAGGGACGTCTTCCGTCGGCTTCGTCAAACACGAGAACCAACGATCGCACCAATGGATTTGTCCCTGTCAGTACCGGCGTCTTGCAAGAGCTGTAAGGCCGGAAGTTCCGAATCGAACTTGCACCATCACGCTCCGATTCGGATGAAATCGATCGGATCGGTGGCTCTTGCCCTCGCGATCCTGGCTGTCAGCCCGTTTTCGGGAAACAGCCGCGCCCAGGAAAATTCGGGGAAGGAGGCGTCTCCTTCACAATCCGTATTTTCGGCCATCTGGGAGTCCCCAACCGGCGCTAAAACTGACACGACGGCCGTGTGCGTGAAAAAGGATGGATGGTTTATTTGCCTCGTGCCGACAGTGCTGAACGGGGAAGAGAGCGAGTCGGATCGGAAATTGACGTTGAAGATCAACGGAGTGGAAACGGCGGGCGAAATACTCGCGACGGATCCGCTATCCGGACTCTGCCTCGCAAAAGCCGGTTTGGAAGATGTGCCGGAAATGGAGCCGCTGGCACTCACGCCGGCGGCATCACTGGTCCCGGGTACCGGGATGAAACCGCTGCGGGGTGGAAATGCCCGCCTGGCGGGGAGAGATCGGGAGTATCAGGGAGAGGTGCTGCCTGTGTCGATGTTACGGGTGCATCTGGAAGCTGAAAGTGGTGAAACCGGACAACCACTTTTCGGACCGGATGGAGGCCTGGCCGGGCTTTTGACGGGCCGGAAACTGCAAAATGCCCATGAAGCTCACGCGATCCCGTCTGCCCGGATTGGGAAACTGATCGAGGACTACAATTTGCACAAGAAAACCGGCGCAATTTGGATTGGGGCGTCTTTTCACCGGCAATCCACCACCCCGGAAGTGGTGCAGGTGAAACCGGGGTCCCCGGCCGAAGCAGCCGGGCTCCAGCCCGGAGATATCGTGTTGAAAGTCAACGGGGAACAGGTTGAGAGTCTGCCGGAGTTGGCGGAATGCTGCGAAAATCTGCCTGCCGGCCAACCGGTTGAGTTGGAGATTTTGCGGCGCTTGCAGACGATGACCTGCCAATTGGTGCCGAAATTGGCGACCGAGCGCCCGAAATCGCCGGAGGATGCCCCGGAAATCGCCGAATAACGATTCTATTCCGCATTTCTTAGGCGTTCTGCTTGACAAAGGTGTCCCCCGCGCAAAAGATGGGCACTTGACCATGAAACGAACCCTACTTGTTGCTTGCCTGTTCGGGACCTCCACGATTTTTGCCGGATCCGGCAAAGAAGAAGTGATTGCTCCTGAAGCCCCAATTGGTGCCACTATCAGCACCGGTTACATGACCAACTACATCTTCTACGGTGTGGATTTCGGCGAAGACGCGATCTGGACCGGCCTTGATTACACAATCAATGCCCTTCCGATCCCGGTTGACGTTGGAGTTTGGTACATCAATCCAACCAGCGGACCCGGAGAAGACGATGAACTCGATCTCTACGCTTCCGTCGGTGACGAATTCGCCGGTTTCGACGTCTCCCTGACGTTCGCTGCCTACCTTTACCCGGAATTCGGTTCCGGTGAAACCTACGAGCTTGCTCTGGGTGTCGGTCGCAGTCTCGGCATCGTCGATGTCTACACCAATTCTCTCTACGATTTCGAAATCGAAGGTTGGTATTTTGAAGTGGGCGCCGAAAAAGGATTCGATTTGACCGATACGATCGGCCTCGTCGTCAGCGGTGGTGTTGCTTATCAGTCCGACTACAACAGTGCCGGAGATGACTGGAACCACGCCTATGTTCAGGCTTCCTTCCCGATCGCTCTCCGCAGCAACGTAACGCTCGAGCCTTACATTGCCGGACTCTTTGCGCTGGACGCAGTTGATGATTTCCAGGAAGACCTCCTCCACGGTGGAGTCAGCCTGAGCGTCAGCTTCTAATCCAGTTCGCGCACTTATTTTTCTGAAAAGCCCCCGGAGAAATCCGGGGGTTTTTTTGTGCTACGTTCCCCGGAATTTGAATTCCCATGAAACTCGCCCGCCTTCCAGATGGATCCCCGGAGATTTTTCACAGCTTGCAAGGCGAGGGGCGAAACACGGGAACGCCATCCATTTTTATCCGATCCAGCCTCTGCAACCTTCATTGCCATTGGTGTGACACCGATTACACCTGGAACTGGGAAGATACCGAATTTGATTCCGAATCCGGCCGAAAATACAAGCGCGAAGATCAGATCCTGACCCTGACGCCCGAACAGATCGTCGATCATCTCGCTCGCAGTGGCTACGACTCGTGCGAAAACTACGTGCTCACCGGGGGCGAACCGTTGATTCAGCACCGGGAGTGGAGCGAGTTGATGGCCCGGATTCGCGAGAAATTCGGACATCGCCACTTCGAGGTCGAGACCAACGGAACCATCATTCCCCCGGAAGCCTTTTTGGAGGCCGTCGATCAAATCAACGTATCGCCGAAACTGGCGAACTCCCGGGTCGGGGAAGACCTGAGATTTATTCCGGAAACCCTGCAACAGCTCGCGGACACGGGGAAGGCGGATTTCAAAATCGTCGTGGAATCCAAACAGGACTTCGCCGAATTGGAAGCATTGCTCTCCCGCGTAAAAATCGATCCCGACCACGTATTCTTGATGCCAAAAGCCAGCACGGCCGGTGAACTGGAAAGACATTCACAGGAAATAGCCGACTACTGTCTCGCCCACGGTTTCCGCTTTTCCGACCGCCTGCATGTCCGCCTGTTTGGCGTGAAGCGCGGTGTCTAGTCGAGCTTGCCTGTCCGCGCGTAGTGAAACAGGAACTGCTGGGCGTAGCCGGCGAAAGGCCCGAAATAACCCTCCGCCCAGGCCTGCAGCTTCGGTCCCTTGAGTCGTTTCCGATACGCTTTTCGAAGCACCCGCTCGATCCACACATCGATCGGAAACGCATCCACCCGCCCGCACCCGAACAGCAGCACGCAGTTTGCAATTTTTCCACCCACGCCGTGGAATCGGCAGAGAAAATCATGCGCTTCGCGGTTCGATTCCAACCGTGCCAAATCTGCCAAATCGACTTCTCCGTCCTTCAGCATCCTGGCAGTAAGGAAGAGCGATTTCGCCCGATACCCGAGCGCGCATTTTCGCAATTCCGCTTCTCCGGCCGCCGCGATCGCTTCCGGCGTCGGGTAGGAGAAAAATTCACGGCCGGCGAATTCATATCGATTTCCAAACCGCCGACGCAGCGTCAGTGAAATATCCCGAATGTGAGCAACCTGTTTCAGGGACGAAGTGATGAAGGTTGCGAGGCACTCCCAAACCGGCTGCCGGACCATGCGCAGGCCCGGGCAATAATGGATCGCCTCCTTCAAAAATTCATCATTTTCGGGAAAAGTGGCCCGGATTCTTTCCACCGGAAGATCGAGTCCCAGATATGATGCGACAGGGTTGGTTTGGCGAACGGACCCTGTTTGTTCTCGAACCAACAGGGTTGCTTCGGCGAATAGACCCTGTTGGTTCGTTTCAGCCGTCGTCACGATCTCTTCCGGTCCGGTCTGGGCGATGAAAACGGGGGGCGAATTTCCGATGCAGCCGGCGAATCCCGAGTGTCCTTCAAAATCGATTTCGTCCCAATGAAAAACCTGGCCGGAATTCAAAGTTTCGGCGAGATCGAACGGGCCGTTGGTGGAAAGTCGATTCACTGGTTGCGGAGACGTTGATTCTGAAATCGGCAGACGATGTAGCCATAGCCCAGGAGGGACACGCCGACGAGGTAGAACCAGGGATAGACTGGTATTTCGTCCACGCTGACCGGTGGTTTTCCGGTCATGAAAATCCCGGCAAGGAAGAACTGGTTGTAAAAAACGATCAAACCGAACGCCCCGAGAACGGAAAGGGTGACGAGGAGATGGATGATAAACCAGCGGAGGGAAGCACGTCGACTCCGGTCGTGGGTCACAAGTGAAGTGGAAAGCGGCACGGAGGCCACAGACAGGCCCAGCGCCAATCCCGAATGAATCTGAAACCGGAGCAATTCGCGAGCGTCGGGTGTTTGAATCTCGAAAGTCTGTTCGTAGATCAAAAATGCCCAGTGCGGATCGAGAAAGCTGATGCCGATTGAGACCGCGAACACGACAAAGGTGATTCCGATCCAGGCCGTTCTCGTCATAATCGGAGACCGGTTGAGTCAGCGGACGAAATAGCTCAGGCTCTCCAGCTCCGCGGCCAGGTCAACGTTGTTGACCGTAACATCGGCAGGAACCTGCAACACGGTCGGAGAAAAATTCAAAACCGCCTGCACGCCAGCGTGGACGATGTGATTGGCGACTTCCTGGGCAGCCGGACCGGGAACGGCGAGGATCGCCATCTTGACGCCGTTTTTCTGGATGAAGCCCTCTAAATCGTCAGAGTGATGCAATTCAATCCCGCCGTGAAGGGCGGATTTCCGAACGGTTTCCGGCCGCTCGTCAAACGCCGCCACGATTTCAAATCCCTGTTTCTGAAACCCTCCGTAACGCAGCAGGGCAGAGCCGAGATTGCCGACTCCGATCAGCACAACCGGCTGGAGGCGGGTGCTGCCCAGCGTCTTGGTGATCTCGACAGACAGCGTCTCGACGTTGTATCCCAGTCCACGGGTCCCGAATTGTCCGACGTAACCGAGATCTTTTCGGAGTTGAGTGGATTTTACGCCAGCTGCTTTGGCGAGAGCCTCGGAGGAGACGGTTTCGACTTCGTTGTCCCGCAGGGTCTGCAGGCAGCGGAGGTAAATGGAAAGGCGATAGACGGCTTTGCGCGGGAGAGTTGCCGTTTTGTCACCGTTTTTGGAATCAGATTTGGTAGCCACTTTGTGAAAAATCACAGATTTTTCTCAAAGTGCAAGTCCCGTAATTGTAACCGGTTTCCTGCTATGATCAGCCGGTTTTTGCTTTTTTCGGGCGCTGTTTCTTTTTTTCCATCTCTGCAGTGATCGGCTGAACCTTCGAACTGGCGGGAGGAACCGGTTTCCCGGCAGCCCAGTGGATGCCGTTGATGAACAGCCTCACAAAATTTTCGTCGGCGAATGTTTTGGGATGGCCGAGCGTTGTTCCGAACACCCGACCGCCCCATTCATTTTTCCAGGTCCAGGCAACGTCATCGGTCATTTCGGCCTCGAGTTTGTGGGTGCCGAACTGATTGGTGACTTCGCCGGTTCGCTTAAATTTTCCGGTGCCCGTCATCAGGACCGTGGCTGTTTTCGGAATATCGGACAGGTAAAGTGTGCCGGCGACTTCGCGCGGCGCAGCCTGGTTGTAACCGGTCAATATCTCATGCCCGCGTGCTTTCTGGACCACCTCAACACGGGTTGGACCGGCGGCGTGAATGAAATACTTCGAGCCCATTGCCCGTTTTCCGAACCCGTCGTTCCAGGCGTGCAACTCGTGGCCTTCGGGATAGATGAAGGCGTGGGTGGTGGTGCGGAAACCGACGACCGGTTTTCCGGATTCCAGGTATTCCTCGATGAGGCTCAACTGATCTTTTGGTAACGTCAGAAAACGCAGGTAAAAAATGGCAACATCCGCTGTTTTGAGCGCTTCGAGGCCTTCCATGCCGTTTTTGTTCTTCTCCGGGTTCCCCTTCGGTAAAATGACCGTGGTGCGAAATCCGTAATTCTCCTCGAGTTGTTTCGCCAGCGGCACCATCGTCGAGGCCGGATTGTAGTGCGGAGTTCCGACGACAAACACAACGTGTGGCTTCTTTTCCTGGCAAATGCCGGGCTGGACGACAGAGAAGAAAGCGCAGAAGCAGGCGAAAAGTCGAAGTTTCATCGTGCCGCATTTTCCACAGTTGCCGGGTCAGAATCCAGCGCACATTCGCGGGTGCGTTGGAAATCAGTCAATCGGCCAGATTTGCTTTACGTGTTCGCTGTCAACGAATCCCCGCAACTCGCCGGGTATGCTAACGTAGGTCGTCGGTCCACGTTTCTGCAAAATCTCCACTTCGCTTCCGGGCGGGAGAGAAATGACTTCCTCCGCATTCGGACCGGGAGCGGTGCGGGCGGCAACGCCTTCTCCGATGATGATTCCAAAATTTTCAATCGCCAGATCGGCAGTCCGCTTCTTTTCTCCCCACATGGCAGCGAGCGCGAGGCCGAGGCCGAAAAGTGCCACGATAATCATCAGTGGCCGCCAGTCGCGGAGTCGACGAATCACGATCGTTGCGGCCAGCGCGAGACCGAAAATCCACCAACCTATCGCGATTACAGCTGTGATTTCGGAGGGTTTGATTGCCTGCAGAAATGCCTCGAGGCCATCGCGCTCGACTTTGAGCAGTCCATGTTTTTTTTCCAGGAAGGCAAGGTTCTGATTCGCCTCCGGCATACGGGGGTCGAGGACACGGGCGCGGTGGAACCAGAGGGCGGCTTCCCCGTCGCGACCCTGCCGGGCTACGGAGTTGCCGAGGTTAAAAAACACGTCTTCTGCCACCTGGCCGCTGGTAATCAGTTTCCGGTACAGCCTTTCTGCTTCGACAAAATCGCGGTTCTCAAAAGCGGTATTGGCGCGGACAAACGTCACATCCGGATTGTCCTCGCTCTGCTGCGCGATTGACGCAGAGGCAAGTACGACGCAGCCGGCCAGGAGCCGCGAAACGATGGATCTTGAAAATTTCACAGCAGATCGAAATCGTCGTCGTTCTTTTTCGCTTTCGCCGCCGGAGCCGGTTTCCCGGCTTTCGGTTTCGATTTTTTTCCGCTGCCGGTCGGCAGAGCCTGCAGAATTTGCCGGGTTTCCGAGGCTTCCCGGTCGGAGACCGCGCCATCACGCTTGGCTTCGTCCGCTCCGTAAAGCAGCCACTCACAGCGGGATTCGAGAGCTTTGTAGGCGCGGGACACGTCAGTGGAAAGATTCTGGCGGGTCGATTTCGGGGTGGTTTCCCGCCAGGATCGCAGAGCCTGTTTCACCGCGCGGTAAAATTCAGGCCTCGGACTGTTCGCCCCGGGAATGGCAGCCAGGGCTTCTTTGAAGGGGATCGGGTCGCCGGGTTGCCGCTCCGGTTTTTCAGTTTTTCGCCGGGTGATGCGGATCAGCCCGATAGCGAGCAGGGTGCACAGGATCAGGGCCGGAACGGCCTGCCAGATCCAGAATTCCGGTCGGGAAGCGAGCGAAACGGGAAACTCCCGCCAGTTTGGTGGCGTGGTTTTGATGTGCAACAGATCTTCAAAAACCGGCCCCGGTTTGGCCGCGGTCGGCATGGCACCCCCGCCATTGTTGGCGGCGGAGATGACTGGTGCCGGAGCCTGCGCAGCACGCGGGTCGGCTTTGACGGCAATCGGGATTGCATTCGTCCGGCGGACTTCGTATTCGCCGGTGTTCGGATTGAGAAAGGAGAGTTCGAAGGGTGGAATCGCATCCACCTCTTTTTGCGGGATAAGGATCTGGGAAAATGTCGCCCGGCCGGGATTGATGCCGTCGGAATTTTCCGCCGGATCGACGATTTTCCGGGCGTCATAAGTCCGCCAGGCTGATGCATCGTTGGGCAAAAACACGGGTGCCTCCAGCGTCTCGAAATTCCCCACGCCTTTCACTTCGAATTCCAGTGTGATCGGATCGCCCACCATCGCGGTCTGGAGCGACGACTGGACGGACAGGTCAAATTCGCCGACCGCATCGGAAAACGTAGCCGGCGCTCCGGGCGGCAGTGGCTTGACCTTCAGGGTCAGGGAATTGGTCGGCAGAACCCGCGTGCGGGTCTGGGTGAACACGGAAAATCCGAAATCGGATTCGATCATTCGAACCGTGACCTCGGCCGGACCGATGGTGTGCTCTCCTTCTTTCAGCGCGTAGATCGCACCGGGCAGGGTTGCCGAGGAAAACAGCGCCCCGCCAATTTCCCGGGCGTCCATTTCGACGTTTTGAAATCGCCGGACCACGATGGCGTCGTGCGCCAGTTTCGGTGCCCCGACTTCGTGAATCGAGGCGCGACCTTTGACAAAGGCCTTGATCTCGATCGGTACGATCTGGTTCACGTATATCTCGCTGACGCCGGTGTTCAGTTGCGCGAAGAAGGGTTTTGCCGGGTCGAACGGAATGTCACCCGGCTTGCGTTTGAAAACCGTGACCATGCCGGGCTGGGTGTTGAATTTCTGGCCGCGCACATCAATCTCAATCGCAGGGATCGTAAACTCGCCCTCTGCTTCGCCGACCACGGCATAGAAATAGGAATACCGGCCCTGGCCGGAAAAATTGCCGGAAAACTGGTTCCCGGTCAGCATGACGGTGAGTCCGGCGGCCTCGATTTGATCGGGAATGTTTGATGGTTTCCCGTTGTCGACGTTGATGATGAAAGTGCCGCGTTCCCCGACCGCGATCTTGTTCGAGACGAGTCCGCTTTCGACGACGATTTCCTGGCTGAATGCCGAAGCGGAAAGGGCTGCGACGGCGAAAAGGGTGAAAAACGAACCAACTGGGTTCGTTTGGCGAACGGACCCTGTTGATTCGTTTATCCGGGTGGAGGGAAAGAATCGCATGGTTACCAGTTTTTGTATTTCTCGGCCTGAACGGGACCGAAGATGGGCCGGATTTCGAGGTTCTCGTCGGAAAGGGCTTTCAATTTCCGGCGGGCCTCGCTGGGCGAGTAGCCGGTCTCCTCATTTTTCAAATCGGCAGGATTGATCGGGCGCGGCTGATTGGCGTTTCCGTTTTGGGCCTGGGGTTGATTGGGGTTGGCTTCGAGTTCGCCCTCGCCGGGGTTGTCGGGATTGGTCGAGGAAGGATCCTGTGGCGGCTGCTGATTC
>JABDJT010000261.1 GCA_013003335.1 Verrucomicrobiales bacterium
TCATCGGGAATCTCGGGGGGCCGGATTTGCAGATCAATTTACCGCTGGATGTCGAAATCCTGGAAGCGAAAGGGAAGCACATTTACCCGGGCATGATTGCCGCGAACTCGGTTCTCGGATTGACGGAAATCAATGCTGTCCGGGCCACGAGAGACATGATCGAGCCGGGCGAAATCAACCCGAATGCACGGGCGATCGTCTCGATCAATCCGGACAGCGAGTTGATCCCGGTGACGCGGGCGAACGGAGTGCTCGCAACGCTGACGATCCCGAGAACCGGCAGTGGAGGGTTGATCGCGGGGCAGTCTGCCTTGATCCGGCTGGACGGCTGGACGTGGGAGGACATGGAAATCAAATCGCCGGTCGGGCTGCACGTATTCTGGCCAAGCCTGCGGACTTATTCGCGCTGGACATCTTCGGAGGACGAAGAGGAACTCGAAAAACTGCGAAAAGCCTACGCCGAGAAGGTCCGGAAGATCGAAAATGCCTTTGCGGATGCCCGTGCCTACCAAAAGGCGAAAAAAGATCAGAAATCGAATACCGAGAACGACTTGCGATGGGAGGCAATGGTCGAAGTTCTGGAGGGAAAGGCGACGGTTTTCATCCATGCGAACACGATTGCCCAGATTCGGGCGGCTTTGCATTTTGCCGAGACAAACGGCATCGAAAAACCGGTCATCGTGGGCGGAATCGACGCCCCGAAAGCAGTTTCGGAGCTGAAAGAGCAGGAGGCAGCCGTCATTCTCGGGGCCGTGAATTCTCTTCCGATCCGCCGGTATGAGGCCTACGACACGCCCTACGTTGCGGCGAAAAAACTGCACGAGGCGGGCATTCCGTTTTGCATTTCCAACACCGGTTCCGCCTTCGATGCGGCGAACGAACGCAATCTTCCCTACCAGGCCGGCCGGGCCGTGGCGCACGGATTGCCTCACGATATCGGGCTCAAATCCGTGACGCTTTTTCCCGCGCAAATTCTCGGTGTTGCCGACCGGCTTGGTTCAATCGAGGAAGGAAAAGAAGCCACATTTTTCCTGTCGAACGGTGACCCGCTCGAAGTGCGGACCAACGTCGAAGCCGCCTGGGTGCAGGGTCGCAAGATCGACCTTTCGAGCCGCCACACGCAGTTGTGGAAAAAATACAGCGAGCGGAACCGGCAGAAAAAAGAGGCGGCGGAGTAACACTTCCATTTCACGAACCATCAGGGTTCGATTGACGATCGTACTTGATTGAAACGCGCCAAGGTACGGAGGCGTTATTGATCTGACAGGCACTTGATCACGAAATGCCGGAAGCAGGTGACGAACCCGGTTGCGAAATCATGGGGACGGTCATCGACCCAGTCGGCCACTTCTTCGAGCGGAAAAAATCCGCCGCAATCGATCTCGCTGGTGTGAGTCTTAATTTTTCCGCCGTAGTCGCAGCGATAGAGTTCGATGAATTCCATGTCGGTCTCCGGACCGGCTTTCAGTTTGGCGAGGAGCTTGAGTTCCTTCCGCGGACGGACGAAAAGCTCTTCTTTCAGTTCCCGAATCACCGCATCGGCATACCGCTCGCCGGCGTCGACGTGTCCGGAGGCGCTGGAATCCCATTTTCCGGGATGGCTGTCCTTCAGGTGGGAGCGTTTTTGCAGATACAACTCGCCTTCGTTGTTGAAGAGGAATACGTGGACGGCCCGGTGCCGCAGGTTGCGTTTGTGGACGTCGATGCGGGAAACCCGCTCGACGAAAAGGTCGTTTTCGTCCACCACATCGAAAAGTTCCTCCTCGATCGCCGGAACGTTTTGGGCCGGGTGCTTATCGAAGTGGTTGGAAAGCGATACCCATTGACGAATCGTCAGGTTTTCCGCGCGGGTCTGAGGATTGCAGTGGATCGATTTTGCAATGGCCTGCCATTTTGCTCCGTCGACTCCAAGGTTGTTGTGAAGCTGTTTCCGGCGTTGGGAAAATCCCTTTTTGACTGTCTCCGCGTAGGTTTCCGGACAGTGAAGCGGCCAGGCGCCCGGGTCCCGTGGATCGAGGCGGATGATGGTCGAATCGACTTCGGGCCGCGGATAAAACAGGGCGGGGCCGACGGTTTTCAGGTGGGTTGGCGTCCATCGGCGTTGAAGAATGGCACTCAAGACGCCCATTGCCTTCGTATTCGGCTCCGCACAAATCCGGTTGGCCACTTCCTTCTGGATCATGATCACCGCGGCTTCGACGGGCGACGGAGGGTCGAGAAAATTTTCCAGGATGCCGGTGGCGGCGGAATAGGGAAGATTGCCGAGCAGCTTGACTTTCCCCTCTTTGAAGAGCGGGCGGATATCATATTTGGCGGCGTCGCCGCGAATGACTTCGAAATGCCAACCGTGCTGTGAATAGTGATTCTCCAGTTCGTCCGCCAGTTTCCGGTCTTTCTCAATCAGGATCAGTTTCCGGCACCGGCCGACCAAGTGCTTGGTCAGCGCCCCCGTTCCGGGTCCGACCTCCACGATGGTATCCGAAGGGCGAACATCGAGTTGATTGACGATCCATTGCGCCACGTTGTCGTCCACGAGGAAATTCTGCCCGAGTTTTTTATTGGGCCTCACATCCAGTTCCTGGAGGTGCCTTTGTAATTCAGAAATTTTCAAGAGGAGAGGGTTTGGCTCGGATTGAGGAGGAAATCGGAGGGATTGTGATTTTGAGGGAACTTGCGATGAACCGTCGACCAAAATCGGCGTGCTCCGTCACCGCGAGAGGTGGAGACGGTGCATGCGCCATTCACTAAGGCGAATTCCCGGATTCGGGCAAGGACGGCTGTGAAAAAAATTCGTGCGTCCCGGAGAAATCCATCCACCTTCTGACTCAATTTTCTGTCGAATGACCACCGCAAACAAAATTACGATATTCCGGTTTTTGCTCATCCCGGTGTTCGTGACCTTCAGCCTGTACTACAGCCAGAGCATCCAGGAAGGGGCGGAGAATGTCGGATTCCGGATTGCCGCCCTGGCAGCATTCGCGCTCGCCGCCATATCGGATGCCCTCGACGGCTTTATTGCCCGTCGATTCAATCAGTCCACTCCGCTGGGCAAGTTCCTCGATCCTCTTGCCGACAAGATGCTGTTGCTCGCCGGCGTCCTGACCCTCAGCCTGACGGGCTGGTATGCGGGCCTTCCGATCTGGTTCGGCGTGCTCGTTATTGCCCGCGACGCCATGATTATGCTCGGGTGGGTGATCATTCGGAATCTCGTGGGGCACGTGAAAATGAATCCGATTCTCACATCCAAGATCTGCACCTTTCTCCAACTCAGCTGCGTGTGCTGGGTGCTGCTGGATTTCTGGTCGAAGGAACCGCCCCTCGGTCTCAATATCCTGATCTATGCCGCTGCTGCATTTACCGTGATTTCCGGCGTGCAATATGTGCGCGAAGGAAGCCGCCAGCTGCGCGTAGCCGGCCACACGGAACCGGACAAAGAGTAGGCGGGTTTCCGATTCAGGTTTCAGTTTCAAAACTCCCGAGGCGGCGTAAAGTTCCCGCCGCTCTGCCTGGTTTGCCTGCTGAAAATTCAATCCTGCAAACTTCAATCTCATGCTTCCCCGCGTCGCCATCGTCGGACGTCCCAACGTCGGAAAATCCGCCATCTTCAACCGGTTGGCGGGACGGCGCATTTCTATCGTCCACGACAAACCGGGAGTCACCCGCGACCGGATTGCCGCAGAATGCCGGATCGGCGGGAAGAATGACACGTTCTGGTTCGAACTGACGGATACCGGCGGAATTGGCGCCACCCTGGACGACGGGTTCGCCTCCCAGGTACGGGCCGAGGCGGACGTCGCGATCGGTTCGGCCGATCTGATCCTGTTTGCCGTCGATGCCCGCGAAGGAATTCACCCGATCGATGAGAGCCTCGCTTCGATTCTTCGAAAAGGGGACGCACCGATCATTGTCCTGGCCAACAAGGTCGATACGACGAAGACCGAACCGGATGCCGCCGAGTTTTCCGCCCTCGGTTTTGAACACCAGGTCAACATTTCCGCCGCCCACGGTCGCAATTTTTCCCGGCTGGAAGGGCTGATCCGCGACATTTTAGAAGATACGAAGGAACAGGGTTCGGTCGACGAACCAACCCTGTTGGATCGAAAACCGGATTCGCCAGAAGAAACCGCCCCGATCAAGATTGCGATTGTCGGCCGGCCGAACGTCGGGAAATCGTCGTTGGTGAATGCGATCCTGAATGACGACCGGACGATCGTATCGGATGTGGCGGGAACCACCCGGGATGCGGTGGACGTGCCCTACGAGCGGGATGGGCTGGGATACACCCTCATTGACACGGCCGGGATCCGGAAGCGGACGAAGCGGGATTCGTCAGTGGAAGTTTTTTCCGTGATGCGCTCGGAGAAATCGATTGAGCGGGCGGACGTGTGCCTGCTGGTGATCGATGCCAGCAGCGGAGTCGTTTCGCAGGATCGCCGGATCGCCAAAATGGTGCTCGATGCCCACAAACCGTGCATCATCCTGCTGAACAAATTCGATTTGTACTTTCCGGAGGCAAAATTCAAAGACCGGATTGAACAGTTCCGCGAGGACATGGGCGACGAACTGTTTTTCCTCGACTATGCGCCGCGGATCGCGATTTCGGCGAAGAACCGGCAATACCTCGGCAAGATTTTCAAAGCGATCCAGAAGGTCGTGAAAGGGGCCCAGAAACCGATCTCGACCGGTGTTTTGAACCGGCTGCTGCAGTTTGCGATCGAGAAGAATCCGCCGCCGGCAAAACGCGGGAAGCGTTTGAAACTGCTCTACGCAACGCAGAAACGGGACGACAAACCATCGGCTGTTCCCGTTCCGGAATACCTGTTGTTCGTGAACTACGCCAATCTTCTGACACGGACGTATGAGCGATATCTCGAAAATCAAATCCGCTCGGAATATCCCATGGAGGGGTTGCCGTTCGTGTTCCAGGTGAGTTCGCGACAGGGGCGGTCGGAGAAATCGGGGAAGTGACCCGATTTTTCAAGATTCCCGTTTTCCTTCCCTGAATTTTCTCTACAGTGCCAGCCGTGAGTGCCCCGCCCGAAGGTTACCAGGTTTTCGCGAGAAAATACCGGCCGAAAACGTTCGACGACGTTTTGGGGCAGGACCACGTCGTACAGACGTTGAAAAACGCGATCGAACAGGATCGACTTGCGCATGCCTACCTGTTTGTCGGTCCCCGTGGCACGGGCAAAACCTCGATCGCACGGATCCTCGCAAAGGCCTTGAACTGCCCCGGTGGACCGAAGGTCGATTTTGATCCCGACGATCCCGTCTGTGTGGAAATCGCGGAGGGAAACAGTCTGGACGTGCTGGAAATTGACGGGGCTTCGAACAATGGTGTGGACCAGGTCCGGGAGTTGCGGGAGACGGTGAAATTCGCTCCGGCTTCCTCGGCCTACAAGATTTACTACATCGACGAGGTGCACATGCTCTCGTCCGCAGCGTTCAATGCCCTGCTGAAAACCCTCGAGGAACCGCCCGCGCACGTGAAATTCATTTTCGCGACGACCGATCCGCAAAAAATTCTTGCGACGATCCTTTCCCGGTGCCAGCGCTTCGACCTGCGGCGGATCCCGACGAAAATCATCGCTGAGCACCTCGGGTTCATTGCAAAAAACGAGGGCCTCACCTTGTCGGAAAACGCTGCCTTTGCCATAGCCAAAGGCGCAGATGGAGGCATGCGGGATGCGCAGTCAATGCTCGATCAACTGGTCGCCTTTTGCGGCAACGACATCAGCGAGCAGAACGTGCTGGAAATTTTCGGGTTCAACTCCAACGAGTCCATCGCCGAAATTGCGGGTCTGATTTTGAACCGCGACAACTCCGGCGTGCTGGAAAAAGTCCACGAGCACAATGATGCCGGCAAGGACCTGACCGTTCTGCTCGCCGATTTGATTTCCTATTTCCGGCACCTGCTGGTGACCCAGGTCGATCCCGGTTCCGAGACCTCTGAAATTCCGCCGGACCTGCTCGAAGTGCTGGCGACGCACCGGGAATTGATCGAAACCAGTCGCCTGCTCGATCTGATCGATCTGCTCGCCGAGGCTGACGCCCGCATGAAATGGGCGCCGAACAAGAAGCTGCACATGGAAATTGCGGTGATCAAGGCGATCCAGGGCCTCACGGAAACGAATCTCGATGAAGTGATCTCGATGATTTCCTCGGCTGCGGGAATGACCGGCGATCCGCCTCCGGCCGAGACATCTCCCCGCGCGCAGACGCCTGCGGAACCCGTTTCGCCGCCGGCCAAAACCGTAGCTGCCCCCGCTCCGGAACCGGAAGCAAAGGCGGAATGGGCGGAAAAGGCGGCCGAATCCCAATCCGAGCCCCAGCCCCAAACCCAACCCGGGTCCGACCCGACTCCGGCCCCCGAGCCGGAAAGGAACCCCGAACCGGCGGCCGCCGATTCTCCGGCCCCGGCCGGTCCGCTAGCGGGCGAAGCGCTTTGGGAAGCCGCGAAAATTCGCCTGATTGACGAGCGGCCTCTGATCGAAACCTGGCTCGCGGCGACCACTTTTGTCCGGCATGAAGGCGACGAATTCGTGATCGGATTCAACACGGCTCAAGGTTTTTACCGTGACTCTCTCGGCCGGCACCAGGAAGTGATCCAGCAGGTCGTGAGCGATTTGGCAGGCAGCCCCACCCGGGCCGTGTTGGACGTGAGCGACGACATTCCGCTTCACGAACCGGATCTCGAAGAGCAGGACGAGGCGGAGGAAAACGGGGATGGTTCTGCTCAGGCCGATGGATCATCCGCCGGCATCGGTTCCCCGGATCAAGAGGGCACCGATCCCGCCGCCGAGGGCGAAGCCGCTCCCGTCGAGGAAGAGGACGATGATTTTCACAAAGACCCGTTGATTCAATCCGCCATGGAGGAATTCAAGGCCCGGGTCGTCAATTGAACCCATTCAAACCAGAAAAATACAGATTATGAATATCGCAAAAATGATGAAGCAGGCTCAGCAGATGCAGAAAAAGATGGCTGAGATGCAGGCGGAACTCGCCGAAAAAGAAGTCGAAGCCAGTGTGGGCGGCGGCAAGGTAACGGTCAAAGCCAACGGCGGAGGCGAGGTGCTGGAAATCAAGATTGATCCCGCCGTCGTTGACCCCGAAGACGTCGAAATGCTCGAAGACCTGATTCTGTCCGGCGTGAAACAGGCCATCGAACAGGGCAAGGAAATTCAGCAGAGCGAAATGGGCAAGGTGACTGCCGGCATGGGGCTTCCCCCCGGGCTGGGAATGTGATTCTCCGATTCAAACCAACAGGGTCTGTTCTCCGAACCAACCTTGTTGGATCGATTTACAACGAATTCAAAAACGCGAGCAGATCGTCGCGTTCTTTGGCCGTCATTTTCCGGAACGATTCCGCGGAATCTGCGCCTTCGCCACCGTGCCAGAGAATGGCTTCGGTGAGATTCCGGGCGCGGCCATCGTGCAGAAAAAAGGTGTGGCCGCTGACGGTTTCCGTGAGGCCGATGCCCCACAGCGGCGGGGTGCGCCACTCATCGCCGTCGGCGCTGTGATCGATCAAGCCGTCGGCGAGTCCATCGCCCATGTTGTGCAGCAAGAGATCGGTGAACGGCCGGATGACCTGGTTGGAAAGCTGGGCGATTCCGTCGGGGTGTTTCCCGGTTTGTAACTCCGGCACGTGACAGACCGCGCATTTTGCACTTCGAAACAGCTTTTCCCCGCGCATCACGGCCGGATTTTCGCGGTCACGCTGGGCGGGCGGAGCCAGGGTTTGGAGATACAACACGACCCGCTCGAGGTTGTGCCGGTCGATCTCGGGTTTGTCGAAACTTTCGAGATGAAAATCGGAGGAGACACCCATGTCATGGAAGAACGCGGCTGCGGTTTGAGTGCGGACACTGTGCTGATTCGCTTTCCAGCCGAACCAGCCGACGACGGTCGAGCGGGGTGAATCGGGAATGTAATTTACGTGACCGGAGATTCCGTCGCCGTTCGCGTCCCACGAGTCGGTGAGCTTTTGCAGCGTGGTACGATACTCGACCGCTTCAAGCAGACCCACGCCGAATACCGGCGGTGCGATTCGCGGGCTGAGCTCGAGGTGCGGGGCTTTGTCGAAGGTGTAAGTCGGTTTCCGAAGCGAATAGGGCGTGCCATCCGCGAACTTCCCCGGCACCTCTTCGTAT
>JABDJT010000270.1 GCA_013003335.1 Verrucomicrobiales bacterium
CTCTCGGCCGGCGAAGGCGCCAACATCACCAACACCGGCGAGATCGTGGCGCAGAACGCCGACGGATCCGGTGGCGAGATTTTGATTGATGGCGGAACCACCGGAACGGTGGATATCCAGAGTGGACGCGTCAGCGCCGATGGCCGCAGCGGTCGGAACGGCGGAAGCGTGACCGTCCTCGGGCGTGAAATTAATGTGGGTCCGACGGCGGAAGTGACCGCGGACGGTCTCCGTGGCGGAACGATTCAGCTCGGAGCTCCCGGAACCACCAGCAGCCTGGATGTGCAGGGTAAAGTCAGTGCCAGCGGCACGACGGTTGGCGGTGAAGTGAATTTGTATGGTGCGTCTGTCAGCGTGACCGGTGACGTTCTCGCAACCGGCGGAACGCAGGGTGGCCGGATCTCCGTGTAAGGCGAAACGGTCTCCCTGGGCGAAGGCTCGATTCTCGATGCGAACGGAAATCTTCAGGGCGGCGCCATCATCGTCGATGGTGCGCAGTTTACGACGGCCGGCGGAACGATCGATGTGTCCTCCGCGATGAAGAACGGCGGTAGCGCGACCATCACCGGTGCCAATGTATTGCTTGGACGGGGATCGGTGATTGATGCCTCCGGTGAATTGCGCGGTGGAGCCGTGCGGGTTGGCGGTGGATTCCGCGGGAATGACCGGCTCGGTCTTCGCGAGTCCGATTCGACGGTCGTGGAAGCGGATTCTTTGATCAACGTGGACAGTGAATACGGCAGTGCCGGCCTCGCGGTCGTCTGGTCGAACGGGAACACCCTTTTCCAGGGCGAAGTGACTGCTTCGTCCCGCGGAGCGATCGGGCGCGGTGGATTGATCGAGATTTCCGGTTTGGAAAAGCTGACGTATCGCGGCGTAGCTCACGCCCAGGCGGTGAGCGGACGGACTGGAACACTCCTGTTTGATCCGGGCAATCTGAGCGTTGGCGGGGCAACTTCCGACGTTCCGGTGGCGGACATCAACCAGACCCTGCAGGGCGGAACCAGTGTCGTGATCCTGACCGAGGACGGAGATATCGCCTTTGATTCGCTGGGACAGGGCGGGGAAGACCAGGATGGAAACGCCCTGGCGGACCGCAATATTGCAATCCAGTGGACGAACTCACTGGCCTCCTTCGGGGCGTTTGCCGGTGGAAACATTTTCGTGAACAACCACATCCGGACCTCCGGCCGCGGTTCCATCAACCTGATTGCCGGCTGGGTTCTGCCGGACGGTTCGAAGACCGGCCTCGAGGCGGATTACGCAGCCCGGTTCTCCGATTTCGGACCACCCGGAGCGACCTCGGCTCCGGCACTCGTGGGTGACCCGGCTCTGGTGTACGATGCACCGTTCCCGCCACTGGGAGACGACAAGGTGCAAAATGCATTCGATTACTATGTGGAAAACGGCCAGTTCGGTGACGGGGGATCGATCTTCATCGGGAACTCCGTGATGACCCGCCACGTGGAAGTCGGCAGTCGTTACGGGAATACCAACCTCGCGGCCGAGGGCGTGTTCGTCCGGGGATCGGATTCCAACAACATCAATCGCTATGCGCACCTCGGATTCAAGGACAGCGGGATGGTTTTCGCGCCTCGTTTGAACAATCAGGGTGGAATCATTCTCGATATGATCGACGGCTCCGGAAACTGGATCCTCAGTGATGGCGTCAACAATGCCGGAGCCATTGGCGATACCGTGGCCGGAGTCAACACACCGGTTGTGGCCATCGCCTGGCGACACGAGGTGGACAGGAACGGGGACGGCGTGCCGGACGGCGTCTACGGAGTCGACCACACCGGGGCCCGCACCGATACCTTCATTCCCTACGCCAATCACTTCAACAGTGCTTCCTCGGGGAATTACTGGTGGCAGCAGATCGATCCGGGCCAGGGACAGGCCGGCCAGGATGGAAGTGCTTTGACCGGTTTTATTGATCCATTGCTCCTCGGGAGCCGCCGTCCGGAAAACGGAGCCGGTCAGGACATCAACAACCGGGCGGACATCAACGTGATTGCCACCCGCAATGTGCAGGTGCAGTCGGGGTCCGGTCGCGATGGCAACTATGCGCAGATTGGTCACGGGGGATATACGAATGACTGGGGCGGCACTTCCCGCACGGAACGTTCGACCGGTAGCGGTGATCCGGATGCCGGAAACTTCTCGATTGCGGGAATTGAACGGGGCCAGTTGGAGCGTCGCTGGAGTTTTAACGGTGCGACCAACGACCGGAGCGGGACTGCGATCGCCCGCCTCTCCGGGGTATTCGGAAATATCAACGTCCTCGCCGGGGTGAACACCGGAGAAGAAATCGATATCAACCACGAATTCGGAACCGTGACCGCGACGGTGGACGCTGGCGGCAATGTATTCGTGCAGGCCAACCAGGCATTTGAAACCGGAAACCTTTCCAGCATGTCTTACGCCCAGATTGGTCACGGCGGCATCAGCCAGTTCGGTGAATTCTGGGGCGACATTCATGTGGAGGCAACCGGCGGGGTCACCCTGTTGGCCGGAACCGCAACCCGTTCGCACGCGGCGATCGGGCACACGAACAATGGTTACTCTTATTACAATGCGCCGGATAATGTCGACCAGCAGCTTCGCTTTTTCGCGACCACGACGGACCAGCGGAACCCGAACCTGAGACGGGGCGAGCTTTATTCAGTCAGCACGAACCCGAATCACGTTGGGCGAGCTACGCTCACGACGGGATTTGATCCGATTATTGATCCTCCGGAAGCGTTGAACGGACAACGGGATGTGACCGGAACAGTGCAAACCGGAGCTGCGACCAATGGCGGGGATCAAACGGATGAAGTGATTCAGAATCCCCCGGCAGGCGGGAATGTCGGTCAGCCGGACAATGCAACGGGGCCTTACGGTCACGATGCAAATGAAGTGGATTTGGGTTACACGGGCGACCGCGGTCCGATCGATCTTTCCTTGTCCGGTGTTGAAACGGTGGAGGCCCTCGACGGCAGTGTGCAGTCCGGTTTCCACGGTGATGTAACCGTGATCGCCCACGAAGGCAATGTGACAGTGCAGGGGGCCAATTCGCCGGCCAACAACAATGCACGCCCTCGCGATCGGCGTTTCGCCGCGATCGGCCATGGTGGATCGAATTTCACTCAGTGGGTGGATGGATCCGGGTATAACGGCTCGGATCCCGTAAACGGCCAGATCGACAACGAAGATCGTGAGGTCGTCGTGTATGAAGTCAACGATGATTTCTCCGGATCGCGTTCCGTTTTCGGGAATATCGGTCAAGGAGGAGCCGGCACCGGGAACCAGGCCGAGCGGCCTCGACTGCCCACGTTCATGACGATCACCGGTGATATCAGCGTGCAGGCCGGCGGAAACGTCTTTGTGCAGGCCGGGAATGATATCTTCGACTACGCCCAGATCGGCCATGGCGGGTCGGAACTGGCAGACTACGAAACGTCTTCCTTTATCCTCGGTGATATTTCCGTGACGGGTGGGGGAAGCCTGCTCGTAACCGGCGGGGGCACCGTTTCTCACGAGAGTAACCGGAACAATTTCGACATGCGATCATACGGGCAGATCGGTCACGGCGGTTATCGTGGCGGCATCATGGGTCTGTTCGGGGATATCGACGTGGAAATGGACGGCAGCATCCAGGTCAACGGGGGCGCATACCGCTTCAACTACGGCATGATCGGCCACGGCGGTCAGGAGAACTACGCGCAGGTTGGCGGAGACTTCGTGCGGAACGAGAACTTCCTGAAAGACAATGTGTCGATCGATATCGAATCCCGGATCGATGCGAATGAGGCGTATGTCGAAATTACCGATGGCATCAATGCCGGTGCCACGCTCAACGACGATCAGGACATGAGTGGTCGGACCAATTTCTTTGCCGGGACTGCCAGCACGACGGCAGGAAACGGGAGAAACACGGCCAATGTTCGCGTGGTCGCGGGAGGTAACATCACGCTGGATCACCTTCCCGAAGGAGTGAACATCAATGACGCGCAGCTCGCTGCAAACCGCACCGAGGGGAGCCGCACGGGACAGTCCTGGAGCCAGATCGGTCACGGCGGCATTGGTGAAGATGCCCTCAACGAGAACAATGCCGGAAACAATTTCGGTGACAAAGTGGCGAACATTTACGTGGAAGCTCTCGACGGAGACATCACGCTGAACAACGGCGGCGGTGGATCGATTTCGGGCGAGCGGTCGACCCGGATCGGTCACGGTTTCGTATCCGCAGCCGGCAACAGCCGGAACCCGGTGGAAGCGACCGAACTGGTTGGCGATATCACCGTGATCGCCTCCGGAAATATCACCGTCGATGCCACAGCCGGCGGCCCGAACGGTAACCCGCTCAATGGCGGTATCACAGGGATTCCATCTCAGCGGAGCCCGGTGGTGATCGGGCATGGTGGCATCACCGATTTGCGGAACGTGGTGGTTCTCAGCGACGGGGAAGATGTCCACGGAATTGCCGCATCGTCCGACATTTCGGTGACAGCCGGGAACAACATGTCGATCCTCGGCGGAGCAGGTGGGGAAGCCCCGGCCGGAAACGGGACCAACGTCTTTCGCGGCAGCTTTGCCCAGGTCGGCCACGGATTCAGTTCCCGCGGTGATGACCGCGCCGGACGGAATGGTGTTCCCACCGGATTCAACGGGGACATTACCGTCAACGTCACGAACGATTTGCGAGTGGAAGGAAACCCGCTGGCGGCGATCGACATCGGATCGCTGACCGGCGGCCAGTTTATCTCGGCCAGCCACGGATTCGCCGCGATCGGCAACGGCGGGGTCAGTCTCGATGCCCCGGCCACCGGTGACATTGGCGTGTATGTCGGAAACAATCTCGATTTGATCGCTCAGCAGCGCACCCAGGGCGTGGCTCCTTCAGCCGGGGGTTCCGGGAACGTGGCTTCCGCGGGTAACTTTGCCAAGATCGGTCACGTCGCCTTCGAAGACAACCTCTTCGATCCGCGGAACAACAACGACGTGGTATTGAACTCGAACCATTCCGGTGACATCACCGTGGTGGTCGCCAACGACTTCACCCTGCGGGGCGGAACCGAAACAACCGGCGATTTCACCCAGACCGGTATCGCCGGAGCCATTGCCCAGGTGGGTCATGGTGGGCCGAGTATCTCGGGGAACCTCGATGGGGACATCGTCGTCCTCGTCCAGAACAACCTGACCACATTTGACGGAGCCGAAGACCCGAATGTCCTTGGTGGAAACAACTACGTGATGATCGGTAACGGGGACTGGCTCCGTGATGGTACCGATCCGCTGTTCACGAGTTCCGCCGATGGTAGCCGGCGGGGCGACATCAGCGTGGGAGTGGGTAATACAGCCAGCTTCCAGCACACCCTGGTCGGTCACGCCGATCCGGCAGTTCAGCCTCTCTCGTCCACCATTGACTCGGGAGATACCCGCATCGGGGTGAGCCGGAACTTCTCCTTCTTCGGAGGAACCGGCACGCTGAATGCGACCGAGGACTCGATCTTCACGAGTGGCGGATACGGCAACAACGGGAATATGGAATTCTACATTCCGTCCCGGAGTCTCAACAACCTCGCGGCGGATAACACCACGCGGATCAACTCGGCTTCGACCGTTTACATCGACGAGGGTCCGGATTTCGGTCCGGATACCATCACGGGCGATCCGTTCGATCCGACTCAGGAGGAAATGGCCGGTCGGGACGACGAGATTTATCTCCGCCCCGACCTGTGGTGGGACAACAACGGAATTTCCACGATTCCCGGTGGTGCGCCGTTCCCGACTTCCCTGGCAGAAGTACAGGGGGGAGCGATTGCGACAGTGGATGCTCCCGGCGGTCTGCCGAACCTGCAGAGCCTCAATCCGGGTGATCTCGGTGACAGCGGCTCTCCGGATTACCAGTTCGGCAACTCGGTGGGCAATTACACCATCTTCTACGATGCGATTCAGCCGGTCGGCACGACTCCGCCGGTGATCCCCGTGCCGGTGATTATCGAGGTCGAAATCCCGCCGGAACTCATTCCGCTGATCCCCTTCGATTTCTTTCCCTTCCTGTTCCTCGACAAGTACGACTCCTTTGACCGGGACGACGAAGGCCTGTTCGGCCTGACCGGACTGGGTGCGGACCGGGGCCTGTATGGCCTGCTCGGACTGGAAGAAACGGAAGAAGGCGAGGAAGAAGGCGTCACCGATACCGAACGCGCTCTCGACGATCTTTTCGGCGCCCGGAAGGATGAAAATTCCGAAGGTGAAGAAGAGGAAGAAGAAGAACGCGTCCAGGAGCGGCTCAGCCGTGCGGTGGGTCCGAACGGAGTGGTGTTCTACATCTACGACCCGCAGGGCAATCGCTATTCCAGCTTGCGCGTCTTTGGTGTAAACCAGGCGATCTTCGGACAGCTGGAATAATTTCCATCCCTGGAAAATTCAAATTACAGGAAGCCCCTGCTCCACTGGATCAGGGGCTTTTTTGTGCCCGGAAAAAAAGTGAATATTCGGCTTGCGATCCCCTCCAAACTCTCTCAGTATCCAAGGTTCAAACCGTCTCCGGACGGATTGTTCGAGGCTATGGAACGTCTTCTTATCACCGCCGCTCTCCTTGCAGGACTGACCCTTCCGGCGTCAGTCATGGCGCAGGATCTGTCTCCTCTCGGGGATCTTCCTCCCGTGCCGAATTTGAGCACCGGCAATGACAAGGACAAGAACCTCGTCAACCGGATGAAAGACCGGCGGAAAGCGGCCGAGGACCAGAACAAGCGTCGCCAGATCGCAAACCAGGAATCCCGCAAGCGCAAGTCTGCCACCGGGAAAGACCAGGTCCGCAAGGCCGGGACTCCCGGTCCTTCCAACGCCGAAAAGCCGGCCCAGGCACGGCGGATGGGGAACCAGGTGCCTGGCCAGATCACGGCGCCTCCGGAATCCATGACTCCCAGCGGAACCCGCCTCAAGCCGTTCGGCGCAGAAGATTTCTGGCAGGGCGAAGAGCTTCCGCCCGAGGAAAATATCATCGATTTGCCGGAGCTGCCCGACCTGCGGACGCCAGCCCAGAAATCCTGGATGGACAAGTATCGCGAGGCTCGCGTCGCAAAATTTGAAGCCCGCCACGAGCAACTGGAAAGAGAAAAAGAAGCGGCCGAAAAAGCCAAGAAAATGGCGGCCATCAAGCGGCGTCCGCCGGACCCGTCGACCGCCCTCGTGAAAGTGCAGCGCCAGCCGGTGCTGTATGATTACAATGGCGTCCCGATCATTCCGGAGACTCCGACCGGCCATAAGCTGAAAGCTTTCAACCAGAACGCCCGCTACGTCCAGGACAACCAGCTCGTGTTCCAGGGGCAGCGTCCTCCGCGTCCCCAGACCACCTGGATCAATCGCGGCCTGAGTCCCGGTGCCGGCGATCCCCAGGCCAGCAAGTGGGAGTGGAAAAATCCTTTTGCAGCCGGTCCGTCCGGGAATACCAGCTACGACGTGAGTGGGCTGGGTGATGGCGGAGCTGGTGCTCCGGTCATCGTGCCCCAGGAGGACAACACTCCCCTGATGGATCAATTGCGCGGAATCCGGATCGTGTCCGGAACCCGGGACGTCCAGAAGGGTGGCCTCGGAGGAGTTTCCGGAATCGTCAATGAAGGCGTCAACCTTCCGGAGAAAGCGGAGGCGGCACTCGCTGCCTACCTCGGTCAATCACTCACGCTGGGAACCTTGAACCAGATGGTTCGGGATACCGTGGTGGCCTACCGGGAAAGTGATTTGCCGGTGATCGATGTCCTCGTTCCCGAGCAGGAAGTGACTTCCGGTGTCCTCCAACTGGTGATTATCGAAGGCCGCATCGGCGATATCATGGTCGAAGGCGTCAGCGGAGCGACCGCGGATCTGCTGGCCAGTTACATTCGCCTCGAACGCGGTGAAGTAATTCGGGAGAGCGTCCTGCTGGATGATTTGAACTGGATGAACAAGCATCCGTTCCGCCGGGTGGACCTCGTTTACGCACCGGGTGCCGATTACGGGTCGACCGATATCATTCTCCGGACCGAGGAATTGAAGGAATGGCATCTTTACACCGGCTACGATAACTCCGGGAACGCAATCCTCGGGGAAGGCCGGTTTACCGCGGGCGCGAGCGTGCTGGGGCCGCTGTTTTTCAGCGAAGAAAACATTTTCAGCTACCAGTACACTTCCAACATCGCGAACGATTCCGACCTGATCGGGCATTCGGCCGTGTTCTCTTCCTACCTCCCGTGGCGTCACGTTTTCACGATACTCGGTGCATACGTCGAGTCCGAAGCGGTCATTCCGATCGATGGAGACGAACTTGCGACGGGCGGACGAAACCAGCAGTTGAGCGCGCGTTACGACATTCCACTGCCGTCTCTCGGAAAGTGGGGTCACGATTTCGAGCTGGGAGTCGATTTCAAATCCAGCAACAGTGCCCTGTCATTCAATACACTGGAAGTCTTTGATTCCACCTCGGAAATCGTGCAGTTCAGCCTCGGATACAACGCCCGACGCAATGATCGTCGCGGTGCCTGGACGATTGATTCGGAGTTGGTGATTTCACCCGGTGACATGACCAGCAAAGCCACCGATGAGGTCTATGAAACGCAGCGGGCGCTCGCCAGCTCGGATTACATTTACGGTCGCATCATGGCGGAACGGGAGCAGAACCTGCCGAAGCAGTGGCAGTTGATTGGCCGGGTTCAGGCCCAGGCTTCCGGAGCCAACCTTTTGCCGAGCGAAACGCTGGGTGCCGGTGGTTATGATTCGGTGCGCGGATTTGAACAGCGGATCGCCCGCGGCGACAACGGATTTGTCGGCACCGCCGAGCTTCGCACCCCGCCGGTTTCGCCGGCCCGCCTCGCCGGGTTCTACAATGCGCGGGATGCGCTGGTTGGGCTCGTGTTCTTCGATTACGCCAACCTGGTCAGTTCCGAGAAACTTCCCATGGAAGAGAGCCTAACGCTCGGATCCGTGGGTGTCGGACTTCGCTACCAGTTGGATGACAACTTCAGCCTCCGCCTCGATTACGGCGAGCAGTTGATTGAAGAAGGCTTTGAAGACGGGGAACGCGGTCGTTTCCACGTCGGTGCCCGCGCGACGTTCTAAGTTTCAGCGATTTGGAACGAATCCGACCTGCCGGTCCGCCGGACTTTCCCGGGGCAGTTTTTCCCGATTTTCGATCCAACTGGGTTGGTCCATCGAACAGACCCTGTCGGTTCGTGCCGGGTCATTTTGCGGGAGGCGGTTCCCGGCTGTCTTCACGCAGTTCGCCACCCTCGTCGGAAGAGTGGAAAAAGGTGAAGTTTCGCTTGCCAGTCTTGCGATTTTTTCGACAATTTCACGCCTTTTACAATCGGGGCGGAAACGTTCCGCGAAATAATTTAGGAAATGTAAAGAATATGTTGTCACGCTGCGGAATCTCGCTACAAACCTCGGCAGAATCGCACGCAACCGATTGATTCTTAAATCTAAGAAGTGAGAATTTTCTTATCCAATGCGCTTGACCCGACTGTGAAATTTTTGGCAAACTCCGCCCTGCAAACCAGAAACCCCCTGAAAAGACCTCCGAACTGATTTTTTCCAAATCCCAAAAGTCCTGTAGCGACGGGCGATTGCGAATTTTGAACCCTCAAAGTTCGGTCGTTCTGTTGGTATGTGATGACCTGAATTGAATCGATTCGATTCGGCCTTTTCACCTTTTACTCTCAACACCCCCAAACCAACCTATGAAGAACCTACTCCCCTTCCTTCGGAAGTCGTCCCTGGTCCGGACAGCGGTGATCGCTGTGCTGATGCCCGGGATGGCACTGTTTCCGACTTTGACTTATGGGAATCCAACCGGAGGCGTGGTCGTGCATGGCGGCGTCGAAATCGGTGAAGGACTCCACGGTCATCTATCGATCCTGCAGAGCACGGACAAAGCGATCATCAACTGGCAGGATTTCTCGATCCAGGCCGGGGAAGTGACGGAGTTCATTCAGCCGGGTTCGGGCAGCGCGGTTTTGAACCGGGTGGTCAGCGGGAATCCTTCCGCGATTCACGGAGCGCTCAAGGCGAATGGAAATGTTTTCGTGATCAACCCGAACGGGATTTTGGTCGGACCCAGTGGACGCATCGATGTTGGGGGACTCGTGCTGTCTACGCTGGATATTTCCGACGCGGATTTCCTGGACGGGGGAGACAACTTGTTCAAGGGGAACAGCAACGCCGGGGTGACGAACCACGGACGGATCAATGCCATCGGGGGTGATGTGTTTTTGATCGGTAAAAAGATTGTGAATACGGGAACGATTGATGCACCCGAAGGATTAGTGGGCCTGGGTGCGGGGAGCGAAGTGTTGATTGCAGCGAATCCGGACGCGAACGGGGAACGCGTCTTCGTGCAGGCCGGAAAATCCGGGGCGATGATCGACAACAGCGGCTCGATTGCCGCGGCAGCCGTGGAACTGAAGGCTCACGGCAACCCGTATGCTCTCGCGATCAACAATTCCGGTTCGATCCGTGCCACGGGCGTGAACCGGAGCGGTGGCAGCGTCTTTTTGCGGGCCACCGGTGGTCAGATCAATAACACCGGCACGATCGAAGCGACCCTGCCCGGTGGAAACGGCGGGCGCATCCTGATCGAGGCCGCCGTGGCGAATATCGGCGGCACCGTGGATGCCAGTGGCACCGGGGACGGTGACGGCGGTGAAATTACAATTTTGGGCGAGGAAATCAACGTGACCGGCAATGTGCTGGCCAACGGAAAGAACGGCGGCACGATCCAGGTCGGTGGGCTTGACGGTGAGCAGCGGGCCTCCAGCGTGACGGTCGGAAGCGGCGCGGTCATCAGCGCCAACGGAACGTCCGGCGACGGCGGTCTCGTGACGATCACGGGTGACGTGGTTTCGACGATGGAAAATTCCCTGATCAGCGCAACGGGATCGGTGAACGGCGGCGACGTGCGCCTGACCGGGTTTGATTCTGCCAATATCGGCGGACGGATCGATGTATCCGGCGTGAGCGGTGTCGGTGGAGGCGCCATTGTGGAGACCTCCGGTGCGTTGCTGATGGCTCCGGGTTCGGAGATCAATGCCAACGGCGGTGCCGGCGGCGGACAGGTCAACGTGGGTGGTGGATTTCAGGGGAGAGACGATTCGATTCTGAACGCGAAGACGAACTTCGTGTGGGGTGGTTCGAAGGTGTCCGTGGACGCGATCAATTTCGGCAACGCCGGGACCGCGATTTTCTGGGCGGACGGGAATACGCTGTACCGCGGTGAAGTTTCAGCTCAGGCTTTAGGTGCAGTTGGAAACGGTGGATTTGTGGAAATTTCCGGGAAACGACACCTGGCATTCGAGGGAAGCGCCAATCTTCTGGCCGCTGGAGAAGGTGGAAACGGGACATTACTTTTGGACCCGGCCAATACGGAGATTACCAATGGCGCCGCGCAGGAGGATCCGACAGCAAGTGTGATCACGCGGGGCCAAATCAACGCGCAGTTGGCGCTCGGTCATGTAGTGATCGCTACTACGGTTGCTGACGCATTGGAGGACGGAAATGTTTTGATCAGTGACCGTGTTGACTTTTCTCAACCGAACAATCTGGCAATACTGGCAACCGGGGATATTGTATTTCGTTCGGCTACCGGCAACCAGTCCAGGCTGCGAAATACGCACGGTACCTCCGGCGATATCACTCTCGTCGCGGGGTGGGACGGCGTGACCGGAGCACCATCGCCCGGCAATAGTGTGAATGCGAACGGAATGTTCCGCCCGGAAAACCCGGGGGCGGCCCCCTTCGAAGGGAATGCGGCGAGTTATGGAA
>JABDJT010000287.1 GCA_013003335.1 Verrucomicrobiales bacterium
AGAAGGGCCTGGCGTTCGTGGAAGCGAAGGATGACGTGGAGTGCCTGATTTTCCGCGAAAAACCGGACGGTGATTTGGAGCGGACCGAGAGCAGCGGCTTCGGAAAATTCTGGATTCCGGACGACCACCCGGCGAGCGAATGAAGACCGGACACAAAGTGCTGGCCGGGTGCGGAATCGCTGTCGGATTGCTGGCAATCCTGATCTTGATCGTGGTTGTGGGGCTCGGAATGGCCTCGATGTCGGGCCGGATTCCGGATACGAAAGCCCGGTCGGGCGAACACCTCCCTGAATTCGTGACGGAGAAATTGATCGAACTGGGGGTGATTGAAAGAGGCGAGAAGATTCTTTATCTCTACAGCGGCGGTATGAGGGATTACGCGGAAGACGGCAACCTGTTCACGCCGAATCGGGTGATTTCCTACGAGACAGAGATCGATACCGACGAGTTCGTGATTTACGACGCGACGTGGTCGGAGATCGAGGAAATCGAGTTTGAGAAATCCAATTCTCTTCTGGACGACTCGACGATCACGGTGACAAAGAAGAACGGCGAATGGTTTATCCTGATCGTCTCGAACGAAGAGTCCCTGGACGAAGAATTTTATCGGGAATTGAAGAAGCTCTGGCAGAAAAATGCCACCAAGACCCTTCGTCCTCACCGGAAGCGACCCTGAGCGGTTATTTTTTCCCTTTCAGATGTTCGTCAAACCAGTTCACCGCCTGTTTCATGGCCTGATCAAAAAACTGCTGCCGGCCGACGAACGCATGCGGCGCATCGGGAATCGTGGTCAGGCCGGACGGAATGCCGAGTTCTGCTGATTGGGCGCGAAACGTTTTGGCACGGGTGCCGTCGTTGTCCAATTTACCGGCAATGAAATGGCAGGGGGCATCTCCCTTGTCCAGATAGGTCAGGGGAGAAGCCGCCTTGTAATTTTCGGGCACTTCCGCCGGTGTTCCGCCGAGAAACTTGATCCAAGGGTTCGGCTTTCCGCCGGGCTTTGAATTCGCCGGCGTGTGCCGGATCGCCTGGATGTGAGCCGCGTTGGTATCGGCCTGCGCGCCCATCGGAACGGCAGCCTGGATCGCACTGCTGATCTCCGGGATGGAGCCCACGCCTTCCAGTTCATCCACACCGGCCGAGGTCGCGAGAATTGCCGCCAGGTGACCGCCCGCGGAAAGACCAATCGCACCGATTTTTTCCGGGTCGATGCCATATTTGTCGGCTTGGGACCGCAGAAATCGCACCGCCGCTTTGCAATCGTGGATCGCAGCCGGGAACGGCTTTTCACCGGACAATCGGTAGGAGATTGTGACGGCGACATAGCCCTTTCCAGCGAGGTGCTGGGCAATCTTCGCGTGGCTTGCGCGGTTCCCCTGCCACCAGCCGCCGCCGTGGATGCAGACGATCACGGGCAGTTTGCCCTCCTGATTTTTCGGGCGATACAGATCCAGTTCCAGCTTCCGGTCGCCGTGGCTGGTATAAACGATATCTTTCTGCTCTTCGAGTCCGTCGAGAACCTCCTGCGGAATTTTCGTGGGCGGACCGCCGGGTGCTTTTCCTTTTTGCTGGGCAGAAATCGATGCCATCGCACCGAGGAAAACCGCGACAGCAATCGAGCTGGATCTCATGGCTCACTTCGCCCCCGCCATCATCGCTTCCTGGGCACGCTGGGCTTCGTCTTCTTCGCGGACACCGTTCTTGACTTCGAATTCACGGCACCAGCCTTTGATTTCGAGGTCATTGAAAATCTTGCCCATGACGCGCCGAAGGAGACCTTTCAGGTTTTCGTTCTTCAGATCCTGAAGGCTCCGGATGGATTGTTCTTTGTAGGTTTCGAGGAGGAGCAGGCACTTCTCATCTGCCCCGACTTCGTGGGCGAGACGGCGGATCTTGTGAATCGCGATGTCTTCCAGGTCTTCATGACTCCAAAGCGATTCGAGCACTGCCTTGTCATCGCCCTTTGCCCGCTCGCGAGCGAGGGCGAGCAGGACACTCGGCCGCATCTGCTCGAGCTCGTTGTCGCCGGCATCTTCGCCGAGATCGTCCATGTCGTCGCGAATCTGGTAGGCGATCCCGAGATTCTCGGAATAATCGGCCAGCACGTCGGCAACTTCGTCGAGCTTCCCGGCAAAGCTGGCTCCGAGTTTCAGGGCGACCTCGAAAGCCGGCGCGGTTTTCTGGCGGAAAATCTCGAGGACCTGCTTGGATTTCAACGGCTGGGGGTTATTCGCCCACAGCAGCTCAGCTCCCTGCCCGCGGCAGAGTTCGCGTTGGCCGCGGGAAGCGACCAAAAGCATTTCGGTTTTCTGAGCGTCGGTAATCCCTTCCGCTTCACCGATCAGGCGATAGCCCTCACCGATCAACAAGTCACCGGCATTCAGCGCCACCGGCACACCATGTTCCATGTGCAAAGTCGGCTGATCGTATCGGCCGTGATCTTCATCCTCAATATCGTCGTGGATCAGGCTGGCTTTGTGGAAACACTCGACGGCGAGAGCGATTTTCTGAATGTCTTCCGGAATCGGCTCCCCACGATCTTCCCGCAGAGCCTGGAAAGCGGCCACTGTCAAAAACGGGCGCCAGCGTTTGCCGTCACGGCCCAGCCATTCGCGGGCAATGCGCTCCTGCTCGCCTTCGGGCGGACCCATGATCGATTCGATGCCTTCCGCCGTGAACCACTCGCGCACATCGTCGTGGAGCGCGTTCAAGTTCAACCGGCGGGTCTGATCCTCGCTTGTGAGGTGAATGTATTCCCACACCCAGTCGATATCGACGGTCGTGTTGATGCAGTCGTCCTGCAAAAGCGGGACAGCAATCGAGGGAATCGCCGCGGCTTCGACATAGGGAAAAGTTCGCTCCAGCACCGGCAGGCAGGATATGCCCACGATGGCTTCGATCTGGCCGGTCTGGATCAGTGACATCACGATGGCGGACCCTTCCGCGACGAGGACGGCGTATCCGAGCCGCTCGGCTTCATTTTGAAAATCCTGGATCGAGCAAAGTCCGCACTGCTTGCAAAGCAGGCCGAATTCATCAAACGGGGCCGGGCACTTGTCCTCGACCCGCAGGCATTTGGGCATCAGTAAAAGCCGGCGTTCGTAGGGAATCTCGGCCAGCGTTTCCCGCCACATCTCGTTGTTCAAACAGACGGCGGTGTAGTGAAGATAGATTTCGTCGAGGTCCAGTTTTTCAAGAATCACCCGCGCATGCACTTCCAGTTCATCAATCGGCATGGGCGGAACCGGGTTTTCCTCTTCGACGTAGTCGCGAATCCCCTGGAGGACGCGGTCGCGTTCCGCCTTCGTTTGCGGAATATTCTTTTTCGGCGGCCGGAAACGGGTGGTCGTGAGCGGAACCGGTTTTGGAACCTTCAGGGTCTGAATCGCGTCGGCTGGGGATGACATAAAGCGGGAAATTTGTGGGATTCAACGGGCCTCGTCAACCGGTTTGAACCAGCCTGAAACCCGCGAAGTTGCGGTCAAAAGCCGCTTTTTGATACCGTGTCGCAATTGGAATGCCGTTCAAGCAAAACTGACCCGCGATTATGGGAGAAAGATTGCCACGAAGCGGGAAAAGCCTGAATCAATTGACCCTGTTGGATCGTGAAGTCAAAATCAGCCTTTGAACTCGCCGAATTTCCGGAATTTCTGGTAGCGTTCCTCCAGTAACTGGTCGGTAGGAATTTTTTCCAGTTCGCTGAGATGCTTGCGGACGGATTTTTTCAGAGCGGTAGCGGCTCCGACGTGGTCGTGGTGAGCTCCGCCGAGGGGTTCGGGAATCACTTCGTCAATGATACCAAGTTCTTCGAGGTGACTGGCCGTGATGCGAAGGGCTTCGGCAGCTTCGGGGGCATATTTGCGGTCTTTCCAAAGGATTGCAGCGCAACCTTCCGGGCTGATGACGGAATAGTAGGCGTTCTCGAGCATCAGGACGCGGTCTGCGACGCCGATCCCGAGCGCTCCGCCGGATCCGCCTTCGCCGATGACCACGGAAATGATTGGAACTTCAATGAGCATCATTTCGCGCAGATTAAACGCGATCGCCTCGGCGATATTCCGCTCTTCGGCGCCGATTCCGGGGTAGGCGCCGGGTGTATCGATGAAAGTCAAAATCGGTACCCCGAATTTTTCGCCCAGTTTCATGAGGCGAAGCGCTTTCCGGTATCCTTCGGGATGCGCGGAACCAAAATTACGACGGAGGTTTTCCTTGGTGTCGCGGCCTTTCTGCTGGCCAATCGCGATGACCCGCCGGTCCTCGAGATAAGCAAACCCGCCGGGCATGGACTCGTCGTCGCCGATATGCCGGTCCCCGTGAAGTTCCATGTAGCCGTCGAGAGCTTGCTCGACGTAATCGAGCATGAAGGGGCGTTGGGGGTGACGGGCGATTTGGACACGTTGCCAAGGCGTGAGCTTCTTGTAAACCGCTGTCTTGGTCTTGCGGAGCTTTTCCTCGATCTTCTGAATCTCGTTGTCGAGTTTCAAATCGTGCCCGACCGACCGGTCCCGCATCTCGGCGAGTTGTGTTTCGAGATCGACGATCGGTTTTTCAAATTCGAGTGGCTCAATTTTCACAGGAAAAACGGGCTGGAGTTTGTGGAAGGTTGCGGTCGGGAGAACAGAATGGCGTTCTCTCAGGAATGCAACCGGACAGGCGAACCCGTCCGGATGATAGTGAACAGTTCCTCAAAATCGGGTTTTGACAACATGACACCGTAGGGCGCGTTTTCTTTTTCAGCCGGGGGTGTTTGAGGGACGTGCCGGATAAAAAGCCCCTGTTTTCCGGACTGCATCCACTTCTGTGCGTTCATGTATTGTTTCTCCCGGATCGACACATACCGATCACCGTGCCAGGCAACTTTCGCTTTCAAGGTCGTGGATACCGGAGCCTTGAGAGTTGAAGGGAGATTGGTATCAAGAATCTCGTATTCTTTGAAAAATTTGCCGTCCTTGGTGGTAACGATGACTTTCCGGTCTGCCAGGTGAATATCGAGTTCGAACTCGAGTGGGTAGACGGTGAGTTTTTCGTCTTTGTAAATCATGGCCGACATCTTGCCGTTTGCGCGCATGATGTAGTCGATTGTCGTTTTTGCCTTCCGGGCAATCGTGATCGGTGCATCGCCTCCCCGAACGGTGTATTCGGTTTTCCCTTCCAACGGTGTTTTGGAAATCAGGAGATCAAGATTCACTTCGCCGAGAATCCGGCGGGCTTCCGGATAGGTCTCCGATTCCGGATAGTATTCGAGCAGGTAATACAGGGTTTCCTGGGCGGCCTGCAATTCGCCCTCGCGAAGCAATTCAATGGCCTTGTCAAAGTGGCGTTTGCCCAAATCCGGAACATCCCGCTTCTCCCCTCCCCGACCCTCGATTTCCTGGGACATTTTCATGTCGACCCGGGCAATTTTTTCCCAATACCAGGCCGCACCGGCGACACCGGCGGCGAGGATGACCAGTGCGATAAACGCCAATACCAGTTTTACACGAGCCATATCAGCAAACGAATTGATTCAATCGATCAGCAGGGTTTCCCGGATTATCAGTTGGTTGCGTGCGGGTATCCGGCTTTCATTCAAAGCAGCCCGCGGCGCTTGAAGTCGAATACGTTAATCTCGTGTGATTTTTCGATCATTTCGAGCGTAAATTTCAAAAGGGAAATCTCCCAGGTATCATCCACGCCTGTCAGGACAGCGTTCATCGGGCTGTTTTTCCCCCGGATATCTTCCACGACCCGGTCTGACACGGAATAAATGTTTTCGTGAACGACATTCTCGACCACATCCCGCGCGGCGAAATTGAATCCGTATTTCAGGAAAGCGGGATTCCCGTTTTCCCGGAACCAATCGGCGAATGCTTCCGCCTGCTCCCCAAATCCCTCGAACATCAGGTCCTCGTATCCTTCCGGCCGGAGGATACGCGGACGCTCGGCCTCGATCCGACCCTCGCGGATCCGCACTTCATCAACGCGGTCCATCGACTCGGTGATGAGATGGAATTCGAAATTGGTCGAGCCGAACGTGTCGATGCGGCGGTCCGGTTCCAGCAACACCTGTGTCGTCTCCATCGCATAGCTGATGTCGTCGAAGGTGAGAGAGGATCGCATAAAAATCGCGGGGAATGATGAGAATTCGGCGTCCGGACCGGGAAATCACAGGTTACGAGCAGTTCGAGCCATTTCCAGCAGTTTCCGGAACACAAAAAAGCGCCCGGAAGGACGCTCTTTCGAAATTTGGCCGGACCGGGAGTCCGGATTGAGGGAAAGGCTCAGCCCTTCTTCTCCTTGATGTACTTGATGACTTCGCCAACGCTGGTCAGCTTTTCGGCTTCTTCATCCGGAACTTCAATTTCGAACTCCTCTTCGAAGGCCATCACAAGTTCGACCGTGTCGAGCGAATCCGCGCCGAGGTCTTCGATAAACTTCGCTTCGGGGGTGACTTGTTCCTCTGTCACGGAGAGTTGATCCGTGATGATGTTTTTCACCTTCTCTTCAATAGATTCGTCAGCCATGTGGGGTCGATAGTTGAGTTGTCCGAGTTAATACTGGCGGTTGATTACTTTGGCAACGACTTTTTCAGCAATAAATTGCAAACGATTCGGTGTTCGGCAAAACGAGTCAACAGGGTCGGTTCGACAATCCAACCCTGTTTGGTCGTGTGAGCCTCCCGCGCTTGTCTTTCCTGACTTTCCCGCTATCCTCGCGCCATGATTCCGCGCGGTTTTCTGTTCCTTCTCTCGGCCCTGATTTCGACAACGGGCTGGACACAATCGGCGAAACGGGAACGCCCCAATATCCTCGTCGTTCTCACGGATGATCACCGCTACGACGCGATGGGTTTCCTCGAGCATCCCTTTCTCGAAACCCCAAACCTGGATGCGATGGCCCGGTCCGGCGTTCATTTCAGAAACGCCTTTGTCACGACTTCTCTCTGTTCCCCGAGCCGTGCCTCAATCCTGACCGGCCTGTATGCCCACAACCACCGGGTCGTGGACAACTACAATCCGATTCCGGATGGGCTCACCTATTTCCCGGAATACCTGCAGAAAGCGGGCTACGCCACGGCCTTTATCGGAAAATGGCACATGGGCGGCATGATTGACCACCCGCAACCGGGTTTTGACCAGTGGCTGAGTTTCAAGGGCCAGGGCGTCTATTTTGCCGACCCGAATGTCGCGAAA
Organism: Verrucomicrobiales bacterium; assembly: GCA_013003335.1. GTDB lineage: Bacteria > Verrucomicrobiota > Verrucomicrobiia > Verrucomicrobiales > DEV007 > JABDJT01. Next base: position 7,173 of record JABDJT010000287.1, read on the forward strand.
GTGAAAGGCCGGTTTGTGCCGCAGGTCAGCCGGGAGGGGCTGAACCTCAACGGGAAACGCATCGAGCAGGAAGGCTACATCACGGATTTACTGACCGATCATTCGGTAAACTGGCTGGAGACGCAGCACGAAAAATCAGCCGACACGCCCTGGCTGTTATACCTGTCCCACAAGGCTGTTCATGCTGATTTTCTCCCGCCGAATCGATACGCTTATTCCTACGAGGACGCCGAGTGGACGCGACCGGAAAGCTGGTTCGAGAAGCCGGAGGAATTCACAGACGTGCCCCGCTGGGTAAAAAATCAGCGCAACAGCCGCCATGGAATCGAATTCGCCTACTACGAAAAGTTGAACCTGGCGATGTACTACAAGCGGTATTGCGAAACGATTCGGGCAGTCGATGAGAGTCTCGGCCGGGTAATCGAACAGCTCAAATCGACCGGGGAACTCGAAAACACCCTGATCCTGTATCTCGGGGACAACGGTTTCCTGTTTGGGGAGCACGGCCTGATCGACAAGCGATGTGCCTACGAAGCGTCCATCCGCATCCCGATGCTGCTTTCGTGGCCCGCCGGAGTGAAAGGCGGACAGACCCTTGACCCGGTGGTGGCCAACATCGATGTCGCCCCCACCCTGCTGGATGCCGCCGGATTGCCCGTGCCCGACCACATGGACGGCGCCAGTTTCCTGCCTCTCGCAAAAGGCGAGTCGATTGAGTGGCGGGACTACCTGCTCTACGAATACTACTGGGAGCGGAATTACCCGCAAACTCCGACCATGCACGCAGTAGTCGGCGACCGGTTCAAATATGTCCGTTACCACGGGGTGTGGGATGTGGATGAACTCTACGACCTCCAGGCCGATCCGGAGGAAAAAACGAACCTGATCAATCACCCGGATTACGCAGCGACCGTGGAAAAGCTGAACAAGCGGCTCTTCGAACTACTCAAGGAAACCCGCGGAACCGAGATGCCGATCCTCGAAGATCGCGGCACGAAATTTCTGCACCGCAAGGAAGGCGGCACGGAGAGCGCACCGTTTCCGGACTGGTTTTACCGCCAGCCCGATCCCAACGAGCAGGGAAAATAGCTTCTACTTCGCAGCCACTTCTTTCTCAGCTCCCGGGGCCGGGAAACTCTGGACCAGTTTCTTCGTTTTCGCGTCCCACACCCGCAAAACGCTGTCCTGGCCACCGGCAATCACGATTCCGCCGTCCGCGCTTGATGCCGCTGTATGCAGGAACGTGTCACCCGCTTCCGGAAGCGGCGCGTTAGCCAACTTCACGGCCTTGTCGCCGCTGGCAGTGAGGACGTTGTCGGTGCCGCCAACAAATTCCACCGAGGTAATCTCTTTCAGATATCCTTCGACTTTTTTCAGCTGCTGGCCCTCGGCAATATCCCAGATTTTAACCTGCAAATCCGCTCCGCTTGAGGCCAGCGTCAGTCCGTCCTGGTTCCAGTCGACATCCAGCACGTGGCTGGTGTGTCCTTCAAAAGTCTGCTGATGCTCCAGGGTCTCGGAATCAAACATCTTCACCATTTTATCGGTCGAAGAGCTCGCGATTTTTTTGCCGAACGGCGAAAAGGCAAAGCCGGTCAACGTGTCCTCGTGAGCTTCATCGTTGGATGCAATCACGCTCCAGTCCGCCGTGGAAAACAATTTCAATTGCCCGTTTCGGGATGGCACGCCTGTTCCGGTCACCAGCTTCGTGCCGTCGGGGCTGAATCGAAGCGCGGTGACCCGGTCCACAAACACGTCCGGTGAATCCCCGTCGCCGAGCGTTTTGGCCAGCGACCACGACGCGCCCGGCACACTCCAGGCGATCAGGTTCTTGTCTTTCCGCGCGGTCAAAAGCACCCGGTCGGTGGCGGCGAAGGCCACAAATTGCACTTCGCCGGCAGTCGGGAAATTTTCCAGCCAGGCCCCCGTTTTCGCGGCAAACATCCGCACGGTTCCGTCCGGCAAAACCTGGGCGATCGTCGAGCCATCAGGTGAAAAGGCGAGTCCGGCACTCTTGATCTTTTTCACTTCTTCCGGAGCCGCTTTCTGAATCGCTTCCGTTTCGATCTTGAGGTCGGCGACCAGGGTCTCCGCTTCTTTCGATTTCGCCAGGGCTTCGGCCTGTTCGGACAGGGCTGTGCCAGCCAGTCGCACAGACAAATCACGATTTCGCTCGGCTCCGGACAGGGCGCGGCGGGCGGCTGTCAGTTCGTCCTGCGCCTTCGTCATCGTCGCTTCGTCCGGCTTGGGCAGAGCCGCTTCGAGTTTCGCCAACGCCGCTTCCTTTGCGGCGACATCCCGTCGGGCTTTCGCGATCGCTTCGGCTGCCTGGCTCGCCTTTTCCATTTCGTCTTTCGAAGTCTTTTCCGCGACGGGCGCTTTCTTGTCCCAGTGAGCCTTCAGGCGTGCTGCGATCGTCGATTGGCGCGCCAGCTCGGCTACGGCAGGTGCGGAGGAGATATCCGGCTTGATTTCCACGATCTGTTTCCCGTCGGCCAGGTTGAAAACCCGGATTGGGCTGGCTTCAGCATTTCCGGAAACCGCCACCGTCGTGTAATCCGGGGAAACGGTCACAAAATGGATCGGCCCGGCATGAGCCATCTCGCGGATTTTTGAGCGGTCCGCGGTTTTCCAAACTGTCAGTTTTCCGTCTTCGCCGGCGGTGAGAAATTCCGAACCGTCCGCTTTTGCAAGCGCGAGAGCGTTCGCCGGAACCGCGATGGCCGGAGGTTCTTGCTTGGCGGGCGGAGCAGGAGCCGGAGCGGGGGCCGCTGCCGCGGGTTTTTCGCCTTTCGCGGCAGGAGCAGCCGGCGCGGGTGCCGGGGCGGCAGGAGCAGCCGGCGCGGGTGCCGGAGCCGGTTGCGGCGGAAAAAGGCGCACCTGGTTGTCGGCAAACGAGATCGCCATTTGCTTCCCGGCATCAATGGCAGCCACGGCTTTCGGATCGCCCGGCAAATCAGTTTTCACGGATTCGTTCGGGTTGGCGAATTTCCGGACCCGCATCGTTTTGTCAGCGGAAACCGAAACAAGTCCGTCATTCGAAGGCAAAAAGGCCAGTCCCGTTACCGCGGCAGTGTGATCTTTTACCGTGACCGGTTGCGCATCAGGCATGACCAGCGACAGGAACAAAATCGAGCCGTCGGTATTTCCAACCGCCGCCCATTTCCGGTCTGACGAAACCGCCAACGCCGTCGGCTCGCCCGGAAGCGCCACAATCGAACCTGCTTCAGAAGCGGAACGCTGCCAGATCTTCGCAATCCGGTATCCGCCGGATGCCAGCATGCCGTCATCAGAAAACGCGACCGTGTGCACGAAGTCGCGATGCGCTGCCTCGTAATCCGTGATGGTTGGATCCGTCAGCGTGGCGACCTGCTTTTCGAGCCGCAAATCGTAGACGTGCAAATCCTGCCCGCGCCCCACTGCCGCATACCGGCCGTTTTCAGTGATCGCCGCCGTGTAAATCGGCTGCGCGCCGGTCAAACGGGTCCAGTTTGTCGGTGCCGGGGCAAAAACGGCACCGCCCTTGGCGCCCTCATCGATCCATTTTTTTAACAGGGCGAGCTGCTCCGGCGTGAAATTTTTCGCGTTCGACTTGTTGTTCGCCGGCGGCATTGTTGGGTCTTCGATATGCGCAGCCGTGGTGAAGAGCAGCGAGTCATCCGCATTCCCCGGCACGATTGCCGGGCCCGTGTCACCGCCCTTGAGCATGTCTTTCGGGGATTCCAGGATCAGGTCTGCTTTCGATTTCGTCGAGTTGTGACAGGCCAGGCAATTCGCTTTTAAAACCGGATAGATTTCCTTCGCGAAATTCACGGGCTCTTTCCGGTCAGCTGGAAATTCGGCGACGGGCAACTGGGCCTTCGCAGCGAAGCTGAAAACGAACAGAAAAAGAAAAACGATCCAACAGGGTCTGTTTATCGAACCAACCCTGTTCATTCGTTTTCCCGTGAAACGCGATTCCCGATTTCTGGATCCTTTCATAAATTTTTACTTTTTCGGCTCCGGTTCCGGCTTCGGCTTGATCTCGATGGTGACCGGCTTGGAATAGATGGCAAACGGGGTCGCTTTTTCTTTCGCTTTGTCGGTGGCAGCCTTGGCGCGGGCATCGGCAGCTTTTTGCTCGGCCTGCCCTTTTTTCAGTTTCGCCGCAAGATCGATGTTCAGCTTCTGTGCGGCGTCGTTTTTGGCCTTGGCCTCGGCGAGCGCTTTTTCCAACGCGGGCTTCGCTTCCGGGCTGGCGGCGGCGAGATTTTTCGTGGCAGCATCAAAGGCTACTTTCGCAGCGGCGGCGTCTGTCTTGGCTTTCGCGGCATCAGCGGTGATTTTTTTCACGAGCTCAATGACATGGGTTTTTTCCTCCTCGGCGCGCTTCGAGGCCGGAAGGTTATGCTGATAGTTGACGTTGCCGTTGGCCCGCAGGACAAAACTGAATTTTCCAACCTCGGGCGAAAACACGTTGGCTTGCTTTTTGAAAGTCAGTTTCAGAACGCCGTCTGTTTTCCCTTCGGCGATGTTGATCACGGGCGGTTTGATCAATCCGTTCAAACCCCACGCCTGAACGGTCACGTTGCCTTTTACCTTCTTATCGGTGTGGTGGGTGATTTTCACTGGAATATCGAGCGTGCCGTCCATCTCAGCGACGAGGGGCTTGGCCGGATCGGCCAATTCGGCGGTGACCGGTTCGATTTCATCTTCGGTGACAGCGAGAGCAAAAGTCTGGTCGAGCCGGGCGCGGACGCGTTCGGTGGTGTTGTTGGCAACCGGCCACGGAATGGAACCGACCCGCGCGGTGCGAGTTTCGTTCCCGGCTTTCCCCACGATGGAAACCTGCCCATGCCAGGCTTTTGCCTCGGGTCCGGCGGAAAAAACCAGGTAGCTGACTTCGGCGGCAGGGTCGACGACAACGGGAGCGGCGGTGACTCCGGCGGGCAGACCTTCGGCAGTAAGCGTGACCGGTTGATCGAATCCATCCTGCCGGTTGACCACGACGCGAACGGCTGCATTGCCGTTTTTGCGAAGCAGAGGAGCGACCGTGGCGAACTGTCGCGCGGCGATCACGGAACGTTCCGGAATCGCGAGCAGTTGAAAATCAGGCTGCGCCTCGCGGATCACGAGCCGGTAGATTTTTTCCGACCCGCCCCGCGCAAACTGGTTCAAAATCGTGACCTGGTATTCCGAGTCGGCATCGGCAGTGAAGCTGACGAATGAATCGCGGGTCAGCGTATCGAAAGCGGTTCCGCCATGGCCGGTCTCGTCGTCGTCGCTGCCGACTGCTTTCAGCGTTTCGGTTCCATCATCCGCCTTGGTGATTTTTTCGACAATCACGAACGGATCCGTGCGGCTCGCCAGCCGGTCGCTGATCGCCTCGATCCAGTATTTCGTGTCTTTTTTTCCCGCAAAGCGAAAACGATCCTCGTCCGTGCGTGAATCGAATCGGCCGACCACTTCGACGGGCAACGTAATTGCCTGGGCCGCTTCCTCCGCCGGATTTTCGGGAGTGACCGTCCCCCGGGCGAAACAGATCCGAATCGAGTTGGAGCCGTCTTTCGAAAATTCAAAACCGGGCAGCAGACCGTGGCTCGGCCGGCCCTGGGAAAAGAAAACAGGAATGGCAGATCTGTCCGCCGGGGCGGTGATATCGACCTCCAGCGTCTCAAGTGGCTTGCCATCGATTTCGGCACCGGAGCCCTGGCTTCCGCCGGGTAAATTTCGGCCGAACAGAGTCACACGCGCCTTTTTACCCGGCTCGACGGACGGCGGAAACGCGAAATCGATGTGCGGCTTTGAGGTGACAGTGACGGTGTAGGAATGTGTCGCACCGCCGAGATAGGTGTAATCGTGGACACCGATCCAGAATGTCCCGTCGGCAGGCACCGTAAAATCGATCATCGGATCGAGGCCCCTCGAATCCCGGCTGCGCTCCAGTTCCTTTTTCGCTCCGTTGTAAACGATAAGCGTCGCGTCCGCCTTGGAATCGAGATATTCCGACAGGCATTTGATCAAAACGCGCTCGCCTTTTTTCGCGGTGAACTTCCACAAATCGATTCCGTTGGCAGCCATCTGACCATAGCCGACTCCCTCTCGAGGCAGTTCCGGCGCTTTTTCCAGGGTACCGTCTCCCGATTTCGGGACGATGGGAGTGTCTTTCGCGGCAATCACAAACGGCCGTGCGGTGGAAAGCCCGAAAAAACCCGCCGCCCGGACTTCGACGGTTCCAGCGAGGACGTCGGCGGGAATGGTGACGGAAAATTTTGTGCCGTTTTGAGCCGGAAATTTGCGGAACTCGGATTCCGGAAGCATCACGGGCTCGGCCTTGATC
>JABDJT010000291.1 GCA_013003335.1 Verrucomicrobiales bacterium
ACATCCTGCTTTGCAGACCGCGTGATTTGCGAACAATGGCCGGACGACGCCAGCGCCCGCGAAATCGCCCGCATCCTGAATCCGGGGCGGGGGATGGTCATCGGTCGCGACTCGATTCGGAGAAAACTGGCCGGCGAAGGTGGGCTGAACTTTCTGCCCGCGGAGGTGGCCGAAGGCTGGACCCTCGCGAGGCGTCCGAAAGCGGAAGGCGCCGGGGACTGGACCCACCAGTATGGCGCAGCGGACAATTCCGCGACCAGCGGCGAAGCGCTCAGCGGGGCTACGGCCACGACGGACCTGACTGTGCAATGGGTCGGCCGACCGGGAGCCGATTTCGGGATCGACCGGCAATCCCGCATGCCCGCTCCGCTGTCCGCCAACGGCCGGCTTTTTCACCAGGGCATGAACCGCCTCGCCGCGCTGAACGCCGGCAACGGCGCGGTGTTGTGGAGCCTGGAAATCCCCGATCTGCGGCGGCTGAATGTCCCGCGGGATTCGGCGAACTGGTGTGCGGATGACGATGTTCTCTATGTTGCCGTCGGGGGTGAGGCCTGGATTCTCGATGCCGAAACCGGCGAACGGAAAGAGGCGCTGACTGCGCGCGATGCCTCGCAGGAAAGCGACTGGGGCTACATCGCGAAGGTCGGCGACCGGCTCATCGGCAGCACAACCGAGCCTGAATCCGGATACAAGGCCTACTGGACGAAGGCAATGTGGTTCGATGGAAAAGCCGGCTCGCAGGGCACGGCGAAGGTCTGCAGCGATTCGCTTTTCGCTTACGCGCCGCATTCGAAAGTGAAATCGTGGACCTACCGGAACGGCGCGATCTTAAACTCCACGATCGCCGCCCGTGACGGCCGCGTCGTTTTTGTCGAATCGAGAAATCGCGATCTCCCGAAACGCGGTCAGCTATCCGGTTCGGAGCTTTGGAAAGATCAATTCCTCGTCGCACTCGATGTGAAATCCGGCCGAAAATTGTGGGAGCAACCCATCGATACCGAGGACGGATCGATCACATTTTACCTGCAGATGAGCGACGACGCGATCCTGATCACCGCGTCGAACACCGCCTATCATTTCGCGACGTATGATCCGGAAACCGGCAAGCCACTCTGGCAGAAATCCAATCCCTGGCCGGACGATCATCACAGCGGCCATATTCAGCACCCCGTGATTTTGAACGGCGTGATTTACCTCCAGCCGAACGGATACGACCTCACCACCGGTGAAATCGTGACTACGAAAATGGGCGCGCGATCCGGTTGCCACACTTACATCGGCGCTCGCGATGCCCTGATTTACCGGGGCGCCGGACGGCGCGTCGCAATGTGGGACACAAAAGAAGAAACCGTCACCGCGTGGGATCGGCTGCGCCCGAGTTGCTGGCTGAGCCTGATTCCCGCCAACGGTATGCTGCTCGTCCCGGAGGGTGGAGGCGGCTGTTCGTGCGGCAACTGGATGGAAACCTCAATCGGTTTTGCCCCGCTGAAATTGCTCGAAATCGGAGAGCCGAAGAAAGGAGATGGAGAATGAAAACGGTCATTCACATTTCTCTCTTTGTCGCCCTCGCAGCTCCGGCACACGCTGAAGACTGGCCCACCTACGGGCACGACAACCGCCGGTCCCACGTCACTTCCGAAAAGCTCAACCTCCCCCTCACCCGGGCCTGGGCACGGATCTCCCCTCACCCGCCACAAACGGCGTGGACGGCTCCGGCGAGATGGGATGCCTTTGCCGGAAACGAGGGGCTCCAGTCGATGCGGAATTTCGATCCCGCATTTTTCGTTACTGCCGTCGGCGATCGCGTGTATTTCGGATCCTCCGTTGACAACGCCGTCCACTGTCTCGACGCCCAAACCGGCAAGGAAACCTGGCGCGCGTTTGCTGACAGCGCAGTGCGCCTTCCGCCTACAATTCACGATGGTCACGCGCTCTTTGGCTCGGACGACGGGCTGGTCTATTGCGTCAAAGCCGACACCGGAGAGAAAATCTGGCGCTTTCGGCCGGCCGAGGGCGAAACCCGTCTCATCCCCAGCAACGGCAAGCTCATCTCCCCCTGGCCGGTCCGCACCGGTGTTCTGGTCGAGCCGGTAACGGGCGCCGCCTACTTCGGTGCGTCACTTTTTCCCTGGGAAAAATCCATCCTCGCTGCTGTCGATTACCGGAGCGGGAAACCGCGTTTCGTGCAGAAGCAAACCAGCGTCACCCTGCAGGGCGCGTTGCTCGCTTCCCGCGAACGCCTTTACGTTCCGCAGGGCCGCAGCGCCCCGCTTGTTTTTGACAAAGCCACCGGAAAACGACTCGCCGATGTGAAAGGCAGCGGCGGCGTCTGGTGCATCCTCACCGCCAGTGAGGAATTGATCGCCATGCCGCAGAATCAGAAGAAAAAAGAGGACACCGTCCAACTCACCAACGCCCAAACCCGAGAATCCATCCTCGCCGTCGCTGGCGCCAACCGCATGCTCGCATTCGGCCCGACCCTCATCGTTCACCAACGGCAGAGCCTCAAAAAAATCGATCGCCAGACCAAAAAATCCGCGTGGGAAACCCGTCAGCCCGTTCCCTCCGCCCTGATTCTCGCAGGCGACACCATTTTTCTCGGCGGCAACGGCATCATCACCGCCGTCCATCTCGAAACCGGCGAGCAGACCTGGACGGCAGGGGTGGAAGGCCGGGTATACGGGCTGGCTGTCGCGAACGGACGGTTACTTGCGAGCACGGATCACGGGCATGTGATTTGTTTTGAGTGAAATGTTCAATCCGACGATCCAACAGAGTGCGTTCGCCAAAACAACCCTCTTGGTTCGTAAGACGAAGCTGACAGCCCGGTGTTCTGGCTCCACCCCGCAGGTTGCATCGCCCCGGATTCGCGCATCAATTTCTCCATGATCATTCGACTCGGGTTTACGGCACTGGTGGTGTGGCTCGCATCTTTCCCGGCCCCGGTTGGAAAGGCTGGAGAGAATTGGCCGGAATTGCCCGAATCAAACGGCGAAGTCGAAATTCCGGCGCAGGAATGGCCGATGAAACCGGGGCCGCGGACGGTGGCGATCCGGATTCATTACCCGGGCGGAAAGCTCGCGAATGTCACGCAGGAAACGGGGCTGATGCTGACGTTGCACAACTGGGGCGGGACGTTTTGCGCCGGCACGGCGAACCCGGACGCACTGGCGAACCGGCTGAATGTGGTCGCGATTTGTGTGAACTATTTGCAGAGCGGCCGAAAGGCATCAGTCGCGGACCCCGAGCCGTATGACTGCGGATTTCTCCAATCGCTCGACGCACTGCGCGCCCTCTGGTTCGTTCATGACGGGCTTTCCGGACGCGATATCCCTTTCGCCAAAAACCGGATTCTCACGACCGGCGGAAGCGGCGGTGGGAATGTCTCGCTGATGGCGAACAAGCTCGCGCCCCGCACATTTTCCGGGGTAATCGACATGTGCGGGATGCCGAAATTGAGCGACGACATCGCCTTCAATCTCCCCGGTGGAACAGGCCTGAATGCCCGCTGGAGCCGTGATCCGGCCAGCCCGAATTTTCTCAGCCTCGCAGATCAGGAAATCCGGTTCGTGGGAAACCCAAAACATCTCGAGGTGATGAAGCATCTCGGCGCCAGCGCCCGGGTCGTGGTGGTGCACGGTCGTAGCGACACAACCTGTCCCTTCGCCGATGCGGAGGAAATGGTGGCGAATTTTCGCGCAGCCGGGCTCGACGTGTCGCCACAGTTTATCGGAAAAGATGACCTCGACGGTAAGGTGTATACCAGCTCCGCCCACGCCCTCGGCAACCGCACTGAAATTGCGATCCGCTATTCGACCGACCTGCCGGCGCGGAAGAGCCCGTCCGATTTTGACCTACGGGATGAGAAAGTCCGCTACCCCGTTACGGGCGGCGAATTCGTAATTTCCTACAAGACTGGATACCCCGTCGCCCGGTTCGAGCGCACGCCGAATTTTCGCGTATTGGCCCCGACCGCTGCTCGTCTCGAGCCGGACCGGGAGGTCGTTTACAAAAGAGTCGGCGACCGCTCGCTTCACCTCCACATTTTTGATCCCGCAGAGCGGGGAGCCAAAGTCTCCGCCCCGACCCCGGTTTTCCTGATCATCCACGGCGGTGGCTGGACCGGCGGCGAGCCGCGGAAATTCTACCCGATTGCAGACCATTTTGCCCGGCGCGGAATGATGGGCATCAGCCTCGAATACCGGCTGCTTCGCAAGGCGGATGACGCGGCAACCACGGTGTTCGATTGCGTGCGGGACGGACGGTCTGCCGTGCGATTTCTCCGTGAAAATGCCGCCGATCTCGGAATCGATTCGGATAAAATCGTGGTAGCCGGAGGTTCCGCGGGAGGGCACGTCGCCGTGGGAACCGCCCTGTTCGATTTGGATGAGCCGGCCCAAGCGGATTCCCAAACATCGCCCGTGCCGAACGCTCTCGTGCTGCTGAACCCGGTGATCGACACCTCCGAAAACGGATACGGTAAGGCCAAGATCGGCGACCGCTGGAAAGAGCTCTCCCCTGTCGACCACGTGAAACCCGGTCTCCCGCCTACGATTTTATTTCACAGCACGGACGACAAAGTAACGCCCTATGGCGGCGCAAAACGCTTTGCCGAACGGAGCCGTGCTGTCGGGAATGACTGCGAGCTAATCACCTACGAAGGCGGGCGCCACGGCTATTTCATTTTCGACCTGGCAGCGTATCGGGAGGTGATGAATCGGATGACGGATTTCCTGAAAGCGGAGGAAATGCTGCCGTAGCTCTTTATTTCTCCAGCTTCGCCAACTTCTCCCGCACCATTTTCGACGTTTCGGGGCTGAGAATCTGCCAGCAGGCGAGGCCGTCTCCCACGAGATCCCACTCGTCGAATACCCAGACAACTTTCTTGTCTTTTGTAACTTCGAAAATTTGCGGGTCATCCTCCCCGGCGTGGCAATTACCGGCGAGGATGTTGCCGTTCGGGAGTTCCTGCAGCGTCGTCATCCAGCCGAGTTCAATGTCTGTTCCCGGAACTTTTTTCTCAATTTTCCAGACAATCTTTTTGTCGGGCGATACCTCGACGAGACTGTTTCCGCTGCCCGAGCAGATCATCGTATTTCCATTTTTCAGGCGGATCGCACCATAAACCCGGGTCCCGATTTCGTACTCCCAGACGATATTCCCCTCGCCGTCATACTCGGTCACAACTCCCGGGTTTTCGGCGCAGGCGAGGTAATTGCCGTTGTCCAGAATCCGCATCAACCGGGTCTTTTTCCGGCCGCCTTCACCGAGCGGAACGGATTTCACGAGCTTGCCGGCCTGATCAACATGGATAATCCGACCCACGCTGCTTTCGACAATTACCGTCTCGCCATTGTCCAGGCGGGCAAAGGCGTGGACGTCGACCTTTTTGCCTTCGTTTCCGTTCTGCTTCGCCGAATCGTATTCCCACACGACATCTTTCCCCAGCGTGATCTCCTGTGTCTTCGTCCACGAATCATGAAACAGGATATTTCCGTTCGGAAGCAAGTGGACGTCGTGATGGCCTGCGTGACCTTTTTGGGGACCGGCCGTATCATGTTTCCAGAGTACGTTCCCTTTCGCGTCACAAATCGCCAGCACGTTCTTCCCGTAGGAGGCACCCACCAGGGCGAGTTGGTCATCTTCAATCGCAGAAGTAATCTGGGTAAGCGCGAGAAAAGCAATGGAGAGCGCGAGTCTTCGGGTAATCATGCGGTAATCCTAAAGAAGAATCGCGGTTTCGGAAATACTTCGTTTGCGGTTGCCGGATTTCGCCACAAAACATTCGCAAATCGGAGTCTCCCGCCTATGATCGCCCGTTATGGGTAAACGCTGGACCTTGGAAAAAGCGGGCGCGGAGCCCGGGCCCGGGCTGCATCCGCTGGCGGGAGCGCGATTCAGCGTGTTCGCGAATCGGTCGCTCTTCACTGCCGGGCTGCACCCGAGAAATCGCAAGCAGCGATTCATCGGGTGGGCGGCTCAGTGCGCGCGCTTCCCATTCGCCCTTTACGAATCGATAAAATGGGGCGGCGCAATTCGCCGGGAGAAACTTGATAAACCCCCGGTTTTTCTCGTGGGCCACTGGCGAAGCGGCACAACGCATCTCCACAATCTGATGAGCCGCGATCCGCAATTCGGATACATGACATTCGCGGAAACTGCCATGCCGCTCGACATGCTTGGCAAGAAAGTCGAACTGGGCCGCAAAATCATTGACGATTCCCTGCCCGAAACGCGTGGCTATGACAACGTGAAGCTCACCCTATCCGAGCCACAGGAAGAGGAAATGGCTCTCGGGAACCTGAATTCGGTCGGTTACTACAACATTTATTATTTTCCGCAGCAGATGGAGAAGGAGCAGAAAAAAGCACTGCTACTCGAGGGAGCGACGGAGAAGGAAAAACAGAAATTTGAGGAGACCTACGAATTCCTGGTCCGGAAAGTGAGCTACGTGAAAGGTGGGAGGCAACTGCTCTTCAAAAACCCGTCGAGCGCCGCCCGAATCCCAATGCTGAAGCGGCTGTTTCCCGATGCAAAATTTGTTTATATCGTGCGGAATCCCTGGCCGGTATTCTGCTCCAGCGTTGCAAAATTCCCGCGCCTGATGAATGCGTTCGCCTGGCAGGACTGGGATGGCATTGATTTCGCCGATTTCACGCTGCGAAATTATGGCACTCTGCAGGAGAAATATCTCGCCGATCGGGAAGAACTCGGTTTGCCGGAATCCGATCTTGTGGAGACCAGTTACGAGAAGATTACAGCTGACCCGGTCGGGGAGATCGGGCGAATTTACGATAAGCTCGGGATCGAGAATAAAGAGGAGGGACTGAAACCGATCGCCGAATACGCCAATTCCATTTCCTCCTACAAGCGCAACGTGCATACCGTATCGCACGAGCATGCCGGGCGAATTCAAAACGAGTGGAAGTTCGCGTTCGACGAATGGGGATACGATCTCGAACCGCCGGCTGATATCAAGGTCCGCTAATCGCCGATCAGCGGGTCAAAAGTTCGACCAACTCCGGCCGGATCGTATCGACAATGTTGTTGTGGTGCGCGTTTTTCACTTCGCGAAACTCCACTACCTCACCGCCGATTTCGCCCAGTTCCCGCCCCATGAAAGCCGGGATCACCGTGTCTGAATCGCCGTGAAAAATCGTGATCTGCGCGCCCGGCAACTCCGCAACTTCAGCGACCCTGGCGCGATTGTCCCAGCGATGCCGGGCCAGGTTGGAGAGCGGCTTTCCAATCGTTCTTCTGGCCATGTCTTTCATCGACGTGAACGGCGAGAGGGCAATCACTTCGCCCCGATTGAGGCGGGATGCGGTTTCAAAAGCCACCGCCGCTCCCAATGAATGTCCGATGAATGAGATGCGATCGATCACCTTGTCTTCCGGCAATTCCAAATGCGCTGTCAGCGCGGAAATCGCGCCGTCGACCGTTTTCGCAATTGTCTTCCGGCCCGGCTGCCCTTCCGCCTCCCCGTACCCGGGGTATTCGATGAGGAGAAAACCGAAATCGCTTTGAATCTTCGCGGCGGGATCAACCAGCCAGTCCCAGCCCAGCGCGAGCGAAGCATTCCCGCCGGTCATCACCCAGATTTTTTCCGGAAGCTTCCCGGAAGGCCCCCGGTAAAAAGCCCGTTGCCTGCCCTGCGATGAATCGAATTCCAGCACTTCGTATCGATCCTGTACCTGTTTCGCATCGGGTCCATACTGGCGCGGGAAAAAGATCAACCGGTCCTGACCGAGATACAAAAGCCCGCACCCGCACAAAAACAGTGATGTGAGAATCAGCGTCATACGAAGGAAAGAACGGCGCAATCGACTCATGAATCCTCCCCGGCCACTCCACTCTCACGGGCTTCGCAGGCAAGGCGGAATGCTTCTTCGTCTCCCAGTTTCAAAACGGAAAACCGAACCGATTTCCGTTCGCCCCGCCGCGGTGACCAGGTCGCCTGCCAAAAATGATAGCTCGCCCCGTTCGGCCCGGTTTGAGAAACGCGCGATACGCCAATCACACCGGACTGATTCCGTTCCGTGATCGCCGAATGAGTTCGGACAGTGGTTCGGCGCTTGCTCACCCTTCGTGCATGAGCCAGGAGCCGGTCACGGAACTGGCGGGCTCTTTCCAGGGCGCGCTCGGCCCCGTCCCAGGCGGCATCAGAGAAAAATTCCTGGTGCCGCACGCCATTGCGCTGCAACCGAACCAGCCAGCCGCGCGTTCCCCGATCCGGCTGATCGATCCGGCTGATCGCGTACTCGGGTTGATCCGCATTCATCCACCTCAATCTACGATTCGGTGAAAACGAATCAACCCCGCTGGATGAAATTACCGCCACCCCACCGGCTGGGTCCACGCCTGTGTCTTTTGCCCGCGATATGACGGGTTCGGATGGGCTTTCGACGAAGTCACTGTCACCCGCGCGTAGTAGGCATCTTTTGGAATTTCAAAGCGGACTACGCTTCCCTTGGCAGTCGCAAAAATCTCGCCGATTCCGGTCTTGCCGTCTTCCGCGGCGGCGTCGTATCCCTTTTTGGTGCCGATCAACTGGCTGGTGAATTCCGCATCACCGTCCGGCTCGATCTCGATTTCAACCACCTTCGATTCGGGCACGTAGTGAATCGCTTTCAGTGTCACGCCCGTGCTGGCGTAAAAATCGCCGGCCCGCATCGCCAATACGAGCGAATCTCCATCCAACTTGTCTGCGGCCACCATCACCCAGCCCCGACCGGGGGAAACGTCGCCTCCGTGATAGGTGTGGGAGTCATCCGTCGCGACTCCAAAAAGCGGTTCGGCCTGCATTTCAGCTATTCGGATCGTGTTGGCGATATCCCAAATTTCCTGGTCTCCCGGGCGCTCTTTTTCCTCGCTGCCGAGATGATTGATTCCCGGATGGCCATTGTAGACCTCGAAAAACCGCTCTTCCGCCACCGCGGCGAGATCCTCTGCAGTGATGGCCCACTGAAAATTCGGGTGATTCAAATGGGTCATGACCGGACGACCGATCTTCTTTTCCTGTTCCGCGACGGCTTGCAGCGTCTGACGCATCACATCCACGGTTGGCATTTCCTTGCTTTTGATCGACGGAATTTTCGATTCGAGATTGATCGCGTTGATATGAACAGGGCCACTCTTCGAACGGCCGGAAATTTCCTCGGCTTTCACAATCAGGAATTTCCCCGGTTCTTCAAATTGTCCGCGAAACTCCTCCAGTGTCTTCAAAATCACCCCCTCCATCTCATTGCGGGTTTCGCGCTTCACCCAGTCCTTGCCGAATCGCGCTTCACATTTCTCCACTGCGCCGCGGCCCAACCCTTTCTGCCGTTTGCGGATCGCGTCGAGGGCCATCCACTTTTCGCCCTCGGCCAGGATGTCGTGATCACTCAATGCGATAAAGTCGTACCCATTCTTGTGGTAATAATCGACGATCATCTCCGGGAAATCATTCCCGTCACTCCACAACGAATGAGTGTGGGTGTTGCCCTTGTAGTATCGCTTTTGGGCGTTGGCCGGATTTTGAAAAAGGAGAAGCGCGAGCGCTGCAGTAACCAGGAAATGGAGACGAGTCATGCCACGACCGTAGCAGGAAACTCCCGTTCAAAACAAAGGTTCCGACGGACGTGATACCGCCGCCCGAACCCGGGTTCGATCGAACAGGGTCTGTTCGGAGAACATACCCTGTTGGTTCGTTTGGGGGGCCGGTCTAGCCGAAAAGCGATTCGACGTATTCGGCTTTGACCAACTCGCGGGGCTGATTGAGGTGATTGTAAACGATCGTCTGCGGATCAATGCCCATGGAGTGATAAATCGTGGCCAGAATCTCTGTCGGGTGAACCGGGTCTTCCGCGGGAGCGGAACCGGTTTTGTCGGATTTTCCGTGAACAGCTCCGCGCTTCACTCCGGCACCGCCGATGACGGAGGTGTAGCAATATGGCCAGTGATCGCGGCCGTCTGCGCTGTTGTTGTTCCCGGAAGTGGAAATTCCCCGTTCCGGGCTGCGGCCGAATTCTCCAATCGCAACGACGAGCGTTTCGTCGAGCATTCCCCGATCATCAAGATCTTCAAACAGCGCGGAAAGGCCGGCGTCGAGCATCGGACCTGACTGATCTTTCATCCGCTTGGGCAAGCCGGAGTGGTGATCCCAGCTGTGATTGTCAGAGTTGGCGACTTTCGGCCAAATCACCTCCACCACTTTCGTGCCGGCTTCGACAAGTCGGCGGGCGAGGAGGCAGCTCTGGCCAAAGGTGTTTCGACCGTAGCGATCACGCATTTTTTCGGTCTCAGCCTCCATGTTGAAGGCATCGCGGGCCCGGCCGGAAACGATCAGGTTCAGGGCCTTGTCGTAGTATTCGTCGAGGTTGTAATTTTCGACTGCTTTCTCGATTTCCGGCATTTGGTCGGTGAGGGCGGAGCGCAATTTCGCGCGGCGCTTGAGGCGAAGGGAAAAGACGTCAGGACGGAGCTGAAGGTCATCGACACGAAGCGACTCCATCTTGTCCATTTTCAGATCGTCGCCGTCGGGGAAGAGGTAATACGGATCGTATGCTTTCCCGAGGAATCCGGCAGTGCCGCCCTTATTGACGACGTTGGATTCCTGGAGCGGACGCGGCATCACCACGAAGGGAAGCATCGGCTCGTCGGTCGGCTTGAGACGAATGATATTTGATCCAAAGTTCGGGAAATCTTTCGGTGAAGGCGGCTCGAGCTGGCCGGACGGACTGACTTTATCCGTCGTGTAACCGGTCATGATCTGGTAGATCGCGGCGGTGTGATTGAACAGGCCATTGGGCGTGTAGCTCATCGACTGCACAGTGGTGAATTTGTCATTCACCTTGGCCAGCTTCGGCAGAATCTCGGTGTATTGGCAACCGTCGACCTTCGTGTTGATCGGCTTGAAAATGGATCGCACGTTGTCTGGCGCATCGGGCTTGGGATCCCACAAGTCAAGGTGACTCGGACCGCCCTGGAGGTAAATCATGATCACAGACTTGGCTTTGCCCCATCCGGGTCGGCCGACCAGCGCGGAATTGGCGCTCGCGTTCTGAACGGCGAGGATGTTGTTGAGGGTCATCCCGAGCATTCCGGCACCCCCGACACGCAGAAAATCTCGGCGTCCGGGTTTGAGGTGCGGGTCGCACAGGTCTTTGGCAATTTCTCCGGGGACTCTAAACATGGCTCTGAGGGTAGATTTCGCACCAAGCGTATGGATTTTTCAAGCAGCCGTCAACTGGCGTGATTCCAGTGATTTACTGCAAAAAGCGGGTCGCTTCCATCACCGCCGCGTCGCGGATTAACTCGATCAGGGCGCCTGTGGAGAATTCCCAGGGCAGTTTCTTCCCATCTGTTTCGGGCGAACTCCCGAGGCCTGAATCCCGCATGCGGCGGGCTTCGTGGTCCCAGTTGCGACGAACGACCAGGTGTTTCCAGTCGTAATTCAACAGCATATCCTCCGGCAGCCATGCATTTTCGAGGCTCTCGCCTTCGTCAAAATAGGCGATCGCGAGACTGGATTTTTCCCCGGCGGGATCTTTGAAAGTGTGAAGTCCAACCTCCCGCCCAAAGAACAGGAGAGCGTGTTTCCCTGAGAACTCGATCGCCAGCGCGCCAAAATCTTCCGGCTGTTGCATCAACAGGTTTTCCCGTTCCGATTTTTTCGCCGGGACGACTGGACGGGATCGCGGGTTGTCCGGCCCCGGCTGGCCTTCCACGGTCCGGTCATCCGGATGGACTTGTTCTTCGTCCGGGTGCTTTTGCCAGTAACCGGCCCGCCAGGAGCAGCCAAGTTCCTCCGCGACCTCGCAATACGCCGAGGCCTGTTCAAACAAAAGCGATTCGCTGTCGGATTTTAGAATCAACACCACTTTCGCCGGCAGATTCCGGACGCTGGAATAGGCATCCAGCAGGCTCCCGGTAAATTCGGCTTCATCCGGAACATCCTCGACGGCCGCTTCAAACGCGGACGTTGGTTCTTCCCGAAATCCGGCCAACAACAGCCGCTCTTCCGCTTTCAAAATCCGTTCCTGCTGATTTTCGATCGACTGGATCAACTCTTCGAGGTCGTGCAGTCGCTGGTGATCTTCCGGTTTGGCATCTTTCCGCTCTTTTCGGGACCAGACCCGCTTGCGGGCGCTCTGCAATTCGCTCATCAGGCTGCTGGCAGCGAGTTGCTGGAATTTTCTCCTTACCCCGGAGGTGGACACGCCCCACTCACCCCGAAGCGAACCGCCCCCTTCGGACCCGTCTGTTGCGGCTCGAAACTGGAATTCCAATCCCTCCTCCCCTTCCCCGATCATTTCGAGAAATCCGTTCTCGCATTCTCTTTCTCCCTGGCTGCACAGGAATTCGGAAACCGGTGCCAGCAGGCGGGCCTCGATCGTTCCTTTCAACGGTCGCGCGCCGTATCGCGGATCATATCCCTCGTCCGCCAGCACGCCGATAAATTCGTCCGGCACGATCAGCGACAGGTTCCGGTTTCGAAGGCCGTCCCGATACTCCGCCAACCCGACCTCGCGCTTTACCACTGCCCGCACCGCTTCCCGGTTTAGCGGTAAAAAGGGCACAATCCGGTCGATTCGATTGAAAAACTCCGGGCGGAAATTTTTCTTCACCGCCCCGGTAAAGTGATCTGTCGCCACGGTGGCCACATCGGTTTCCGGATCAAAAAATCCGGGCCTCGAGGTCCGAAATTCGCGGGCCCCGAGATTCGATGTCAGAATGATGATTGCGTTGGAAAAATCTGCCAGGCGCCCCGCACCGTCGGTCAGGCGCGCTTCGCCCAGCACCTGCAAAAAAAGATCGTAGACCGTGGAATCCGCCTTTTCGAACTCGTCCAACAGCAGCACCGAAAACGGCTGGTCACGCATCTGGGCCGTCAGGATTCCCTCCTCCTCATTTCGTCCGCCGGCCGCCAGGCGACCTGCGCTTCCCGGCGTGGAATACTCGCTCATGTCCAGTCGAATCAGCCGGTCTTTCGCTCCATAGAAAAACTCCGCCAGCGTTTTGGCCAACTCAGTTTTCCCGACTCCGGTCGGGCCGATAAACAGGAACGACGCCAGTGGTTTGCCCGGCCGTGTCAGCCTGGCCTTGATC
>JABDJT010000306.1 GCA_013003335.1 Verrucomicrobiales bacterium
GGCGATTTTTCGGTGATGCTCCAGTTCATCCGTCGGGTCATCCGTGGTGCAGAGTGCGCGCACATCGAATTTCTCCAGGATTGAACGCGCTGAAAATTCCGGGCTGGCGAGCTGCTCGTTGGCCTGATCCCAGATCCGTTTCGCGGAATTTCTATCGAGCAACTCCTCGATCCCGAAATAGCGCTTCAACTCCAGGTGGGTCCAATGGAAAAGCGGGTTGCGGAGGGTATGCGGAACGGTCCTGGCAAATGCCACAAATTTTTCGAAAGGGTCGCCGTCACCCGTCACCAGTTCTTCCGGCACACCGTTTGCACGCATCGCCCGCCATTTGTAGTGGTCGCCTTCCAGCCAGATTTCGAACAGGTTCCCGAATTGCCGGTCCTCCGCGATGTCTTCGGGCGGCAGGTGATTGTGATAATCGAGGATCGGCTGATCTTTCGCGAACTCGTGATACAGCCGCTTCGCGGTTTCGGTTTCGAGCAGGAAATCGTCGTGAATAAACGGTTGAGCCATTCAAACGAATCAACAGGGTTTGTTCATCGAATCAACCCTGTTGGTTCGTTTTACGCCAAAATGTCCTTCACCACGTGACCGTGAACATCGGTCAGGCGGAAATCCCGTCCCTGGAAACGAAAGATGAGCCGCTCGTGATCGAAGCCCAACTGATGCAGAATCGTGGCATGCAGGTCGTGGACGTGGACTTTTTCCTCGACCACTTCGTAGCCGAAATCGTCCGTTTTTCCCCAGGTGATACCACTTTTGAATCCGCCGCCGGCGACCCACATGGTGAAAGCGTCGATGTGGTGATCGCGTCCCCCGACCTTTCCTTCGCGGGTTTCGCCCATCGGTGTGCGACCGAACTCTCCGCCCCAAATCACGATGGTGTCATCGAGCAATCCCCGTTCTTTCAGGTCGAGGACGAGCGCAGACGATGCCTGATCAACCTGTTTGCAGACCTTTTCCAAATCTGTCCCAAGAGTCTGGTTTTTGCCGCCGTGGTGATCCCAGTCCGTATGATACAATTGCACAAATCGCGTGCCGCGTTCCACCAGCCGCCGGGCCAGCAGGCAGTTGTTGGCGTAGGAATTTCCACCGGGTTCCGCACCGTAAAGATCGAGAGTCTCCGGCGATTCGTCGCTCAAATCCATCAGCTCAGGCGCACTGGACTGCATCCGGTAGGCCATTTCATAGGCGTTGATCCGGGTGGCGATTTCCGGATCCCCCGTAACGTTGAGGCGTTCCCGATTCAGCTGGCCCACCACGTCTACAAAATCCCGTTGGCGATCCGGTGAAATCCCGTCCGGGCTGGTCAGGTTCAGGATTGGATCGCCGGTCCCCCGGAATGGGACTCCTTGATAGCTGGACGGCAGAAATCCGGAAGACCAAAGCGCGTTGCCGGCCCGCGGACCGCGGGGTCCGCTTTGCAACACGACAAAACCGGGCAGGTCTCTCGATTCCGATCCCAGGCCGTAGGTCACCCAGGACCCCATGCTGGGCCGGCCGGGAACCTGGAAGCCGCTGTTCATGAACAACTTGGCCGGGCCGTGGTTGAACACCTCGGTCTTCATCCCGCGCAGCCAGGTGACCTCATCGACGATTTTCTGATGATGCGGCAGCAGTTCGCTGAGTTGCATCCGGCATTCGCCGTATTTCTCAAACTTCCGGTCCGATCCGAGGATCTTCGCGTCTTTGCCGAGGAATGCGAATCGCTTCCCGGCGACGAGCGATTCCGGAGGAAGCTGCCCGTGATACTTTTGCAGCATCGGCTTCTGCTCGAACAGTTCGAGGTGGCTCGGTCCGCCGGCCATGAACATGAAGATCACATTTTTGGCTTTCCCCTCGAAATGGCCCTCACGCGGAGCCATGGGGTTGAAGGCCCGGTCTTCCGCCATCAATTGCGAGAGAGCGATCGACCCGAGACCCACGCCACAGCGCTCGAAAAAGTGCCGCCGGGTTTGTTGCTGAAGAAAATTCATCACGAATCCGCGCTGCCTCACGCAATCATCTCCCGCACCACGTGCCCGTAAACATCCGTCAGTCGAAAATCGCGGCCGGCATAACGGTAGGTCAGCTTTTCATGATCCAGCCCGAGCAGGTGCAGCACGGTGGCGTGAAAATCGTGCATGTGGACTTTATTTTCCACAGCGTAGTAGCCAAATTCATCCGTTGCTCCGTGCGCGTAACCGCCCTTTGTGCCGCCGCCGGCGCACCACCAGGTAAAGCCCTGTGGATTGTGATCGCGGCCATTGCTTCCCTGCACGATCGGAGTCCTGCCGAATTCGCCGCCCCAAATCACAAGGGTGTCTTCCAGCAGTCCGCGTTGTTTTAAATCGGTCAACAGGCCGGCGATCGGTTTGTCCGCCGCGAGCGAATTTTTCTCGTGGCCGGCTTTCAAATTTCCGTGCTGATCCCAGACGTTCGGCGTGCTGACCTGGATGTACCGCACACCGGCCTCGGCAAATTTTCGCGCGAGCAAACACTGACGACCGTAAGTGTCGGTTTCTTTCGTTCCGATTCCGTACATCTCGCGGATGTATTCCGGCTCGTCCTTCGTATCGATCACCGACGGTGCCGCGCTCTGCATCTTGAACGCCATCTCCATCGACTGAATCACACCCTCAACCGGTGCGTGCTTCGTTCGCTCGAGGTGTTCGCGGTTCATCTCCTGGAGAAAAGCCAGCTTTCGTTTTTGCAAATCCGGGTCCGTTTTCGAATCGAGAAATGAGAAACTCGCGTCCTTATCCAGCTTGCCGTTTGCCCCGATTGTTGTGGCCTGGTGTTTTGCCGGGAGAAAAGCCGAGCCGTAGTTCCGCGGGCCACCGTGACCGGCGCTCGGGCTGATGCTGATGAACGCCGGCAGGTTGGAATTTTCCTCGCCCAACCCGTAGCTCACCCACGAACCGACCGAAGGCCGCACAAAGTTGTCTGTCCCCGTGTGCATCATGCAGACCGCTTGTCCATGCGACTGCCCCTTGCTCTGCATGGAGCGAACCACGCACAAATCATCCACGTGCCGGGCCACGTTGGGAAACAAGCTGCTCACCGGCAAACCGGACTCCCCGTGCTGCGAAAACTCCCACGGAGAACCGAGCAATTTTGCCTGTCGCGTTGCCGTTGGGTCGAGGTTCTTGGCCGGGGAAAAGGGCAGCCGTTCGCCGGTCCGTTTCTGCAATTCCGGTTTCGGATCAAACGTGTCCACCTGCGAAGGCCCGCCGTGCATGAACAGGAAAATCATCCGTTTTGCTTTCGGCGCGTGATGCGCCCGGGATGTCCCTGCCCCGGCCGCCATGGCCGAAAATGCCAGCGATCCAAAACCGCACGCTGCCCCCTGCAACACACCGCGACGGGTCAAGGCTGGTGCGTCATAATTCAGACAGGCAGTGGAAAATGTGGGCTTCATCAATCCGGGATTGAAAGGAAAATTTAGCTGGTTTCGGCAAACGTTGTCAAACCGCGTAAAGGCGAGTGATTCGAACCAACAGGGTCTGTTCGTCAAACCTACCCTGTTGGATCAGTTTTGTGAATTTATTCCAGGAACAGAAATTCCGCTGAAACGATCAGCAGGTGGGCCAGGTGACCGTATGCCTCTTCCATTGGCTGGCGGTTCCCGAGATCGGTGAGTTCGGCGCCGCTACTGAGGGAACCGACAAATTCACTGGCGCGCGCTAATTCTTCTGCAGTGGGCGGTCGATTCAGGATCGTCCGGTAAAGCCGGATCAATTCCGCGTCCGGAGCGTCATTGGCATTGTGTTCCCAAACCGCTTTTCCAATTGAGGCGGCTTTGGTTTTGTAAAACTCGCTGTTCATCAAATACAGCGCCTGGGTGGGGACGGTGGTTTCGGCGCGGGAACCGGATACGAGATCGGGATTCGCGACGTCGAAAACCGCCAACTCAGGCACGGCGTTATTCCGCGCAATGGGCAGATAAACGGTGCGCAGTTGTTCCTTCGCGTAGTTCATCGGCTTATCGAGATCGACGCCATATTTTAGGGAGGTCGCGCCGCCTTTTTCTTTGCTCAAACTGCCGGAAAGAGCGAGGACGCTGTCGCGGATTTCCTCGGCGGTGAGGCGGCGTCTATTCTGATGGCCGAAAAGCTGATTTTTCGGATCGGCGGCGGCGAGGGCTTCGGTGGAATCAGCGCTGAGCTGGTATGCCCGGCTGAGAACCAGTTTTCGAACCATTTGCTTCACGGAACCTCCGCTGTTTCGAAAATCGGAAGCCAGGAAATCGAGCAGGTCGGGGTGAGTCGGTTGCGCTCCGAGGGAACCGAAATTATCGACCGAAGCGACGATGCCGCGGCCGAAAAGGTGATGCCAGATGCGATTGACCATGACCCGGTCAAGCAGCGCGTTCTCCGGTGCAGCCATCCAGGTGGCCAGTTCGAGTCGGCCACTCTGATTTTCAGAAATTTTCGGGACGTCGTCCGTATGAATAATCCTGGGGAAATTTCGCGCCACCAGTTTGCCGCGCTGGCTGACTTCGCCCCGCACGCGGAGGTGAATGTCCCCGGCATCATCGGCATCTCGGGCGGCCATGGCGACCTCCCCTTTCCGGAGTTCGCCAAGCAGTTTGCTGAGCTCCTTTTTCAAATCACCCTCGCTCATCCGGAGCAGCTCCATCATTCCGTTCCCGCCCGCTTCATCTTCTACAGCGGCAAGAGCCTCTGCTTCCTGCCCGATGTCGCTGACCTTGATGAACTGGATCGCATCAACGATCACGTATTTTCCCGGATCGGTGCCCTTCGTTTCGATGATCACGTTGGCGCGGCCGCCCTTTTCGAATTTGAACTGCCCGATTGGCTCAAACAACCCGGCCACACTGGCGGTCTTCGATTGGTCGAGGGTCACGTGGTGAGTTTTGCCCCAGCCTTCAACAGTGATGGGGATGTTGTTCGCGTATCGCTCGTCGCCGTTGTAGCTGAGCCGAACTTCATACACTCCGTTGGTCGGCAGGCTTGCACGGAACACGATTTTCTTCTCTCCCTTCTTCGATTTATCATCGTGGATGTAGCCGTCGCCAAAGCGGTTTTCAGAAAAGCTGGACGGTTTCCATTCG
This sequence comes from Verrucomicrobiales bacterium, assembly GCA_013003335.1. Classification (GTDB taxonomy): domain Bacteria; phylum Verrucomicrobiota; class Verrucomicrobiia; order Verrucomicrobiales; family DEV007; genus JABDJT01. The sequence goes on from JABDJT010000306.1 coordinate 5,057, forward strand.
CCCACACGCTCGGCATCTGCGTCATCGTAGATCACCCCGCCGAGAGGCAGCATGTTCGGCGTCATTTTCCCGCCGGCTTTCTGTTTGAATTGCGCGTCGATGACCAGCTTCATGGCCAGTTCCATGCGGTCCACCTTGGCCTTCGTTTTGTCGAAATTCGGTCCTGGAAGCGGCGTTTCGACCCAACTGGCGACATTGACGCAGCCGTTTTGCGTGCCCATCACGATTTGGGTGGAGCGGAAGATTCCGGCCATGGCGTAATAATCTTCCTGCGAAATTGGATCGAATTTGTGATCGTGGCAGCGGGCGCAGCCCATCGTCAGCCCGAGAAACGCCCGGCCCACGGTGTCGACCTGTTCGTCGGCTGTATCGAGCCGGAGCTTTTCCTTGTCCCGCTCGGTCAGCATTTTCGGGCCGAGAGCGAGAAAACCGGAGGCGATCAAATTGTCGGCGCGTTCCGTATCGGATTTTGCTTCGATCAAATCGCCGGCAATCTGTTGCCGGACAAATTGGTAAAACGACCGGTCGCGGTTGAAGGAATCGATCACGTAGTTCCGATAACGCCATGCCTGGTGAAACGTGAAATTGCGGTCGCCGCCGTTTGAATCGGAATATCGCGCCACATCCAGCCAGTGCCGGCCCCATTTTTCGCCGAAAGCGGGACGCGCCAGCAAGTCATCGACAATTTTCGCGAAGGCTTCCGGCGTTGGGTTCCCGGCAAATGCAGCCGTCTCCTCCGGAGTCGGCGGCAGGCCGATCAGGTCGAAATACACCCGGCGCAAAAGGGCACGGGGATTTGCATCCGCCGTCGGCTCCAGGTTCTGCAATTCCAGGTTGGCGAGAATAAACCGGTCGACTTCACTTCGCGGCCATTCGGCGTTTTTCACATTCGGCACGACCGGATTTTGATGCGGACGAAAAGCCCATTTTTGACGCTCGGTTTCGTAATCGATTTCCGCTTTCCGAACGGCTCCGGCCAGCGCGGCATCCCGCGGGTCGGGGGCGCCCATTTTCACCCACTGCTCCAAAATCGCGATTTCCTCTTTCGGCAATTTCGCCTTCGGTGGCATTTGCAAATCTTCGTCGAGATAGCGGATCGTGTGAACCAGCAACGAGCTTTCCAAATCACCCGGCACGATTGGCGATCCGGCATCACCGCCTTGCTGCCAGGCCGCTTTCCGATCCAGCCAGAGCCCGCCTTTCTGCTTTCCGGCTTCCTCTGAGTGGCAGTCGTAGCAGCGTTTCACGAGGATTGGCTCGACTTTTTCTTTGAAAAAACCGAAGCCTTCCGTGGCGTCTGCCGGCAGCATCAGCGCGGTCAGGTACAGAGCTGCGCCGATTGCGCCCACGGTTGAGGTTGCCCGCGGCTGTGGAGTCGGAAAAATCATCGAACGGTAAAATCTCCATTCCACGCGGAACAACAAGTAAAAGCCGTTCCCATTTGCGCCATGTGAGTTCCGGGGGTTTTTTCCGGTAGATGAATTGAATATGGACTCGGATACGGAAGAAACGGCGGTTCGCCTGGATATTTGGCTGTGGGCCACGCGCTTATACAAAACCCGGTCACAGGCGTCCAATGCCTGCAAAAACAATCGGGTGGAAATTGCCGGCCAGACCGCCCGCCCGTCGCGGAAAGTGCGGGTGGGGGACGAAATTGTGTTCAAAAAGGGAAACCTCACACGGACGGTGGAGGTGAAAGATTTGCTGTTGAAGCGGGTTGGAGCCAAACGGGTGGAGGAGTTTTTGATCGACCACACGCCGGAATCCGAGTATCAACAGGCTGCAGAGATTCGCCGGGTGAATCGTGAATCACGACCTGACCGGGAAGCCGGAGCCGGTCGTCCGACCAAGAAAGAACGCCGGACCCTTGATGAGTTGCTGGAAGAGTCCGGTGATGAGGCGTCAAATTTCGAAGAGTTTTCCAAAGCCATGAACCGGAACCGTTCAGCGATCTTGATTTTCGGCCTCCTGGGTTGCCTGTTCTTTCTTTTTGGAAAGGGCGAAACCGTCTTTGCGCAGGAAAGTGTCCCGAAACGGAATTTCGAAGTGAAGGACGGAACCGCCATGCTTCCCTTGAACGAGCGGCTGGTGGTTCACGCGAAAACAATTTCTCCGGAAAAAAATCCTGAGACGGGCGCCCTGACTTCGATGGCTGCCACGGGCGATGTTCTGATCAAGGTAAAGCCGGGTGAAGCAAAGGACTGGATCCTGGTGGCTTGCGACAAAGCCGTTTACGATCCCACCGCAGACTCGATTAAGCTGACTGGATTCCCGGCCGTAAAATCCGGTAGGCAAATTCTCCGCGCTACCGAAGCGGCGACTTTCGTGAAAGTCGACCGGAAAACCGGCAAGTGGGAAATCGTCGGAAAACACCGGATCGAGCTGAATCTCAAGGGTCGCTGAGGCATAGGCGGGCCGGTTTTCGTGTCAACAGGGTTGATTCGGCGAACGTACCCTGTTGGTTCGTTCAGGGGCATCTTGCGGAGCCGGTTCCCGGCTGTCCTCAAAACGTGCTGAGCGGTTGTTCACACATTCTTTACAACTTCGGGCTACCCGCTTTTTGACTGGTAGCGTTATAGTCGGAGCAACTGTGAATCTACAACCCATTGATCCGGCTTATGAAAATCATCTCTCTCGCCGCAGTGCGTACGTCTTTTGGAATCGCGACTGCCTCTTTGCTATCCCTCGTTTTTGGACCGATGCCCGCTGAAGCCGCCAACGAAGAACTCGGATTTATCGAGCGATTTGCTCTCGCGGAAGATCGGGAAGATGCGCTGAAGGAACTGATCCCCGGAACGGAGGATTTTTATTATTACCATGCGTTGCACGCGCAGAATCAGGGAAATCACGCGGAGGTGAAAAACCTGATGGAGCCGTGGATCAAGCGGTACGGGGAAACTGCGCGCGTCTGGGAATTGCGCCATCGAGAAGCCTTGATCCGGTATCCGCAACAACAGAAGCAATCGCTCGACTATCTGCGATCACGCCTCGGTTTAAGTTTTAATCACGAGCAGCAGCGACTGAATCAGAAACCAAATTATCCGACTTCACTGAACCAGAATTTAATTTCCTGGGAAACCTTTCGGAAGGAGGCGTTTACTCATTCCAGCACGCTTTCACTGATTTCCGAAACGGGCCTGGATCGAATTTTGCGGAGTGATCTGGAACTGAACGAAAAACAGCGTCGCGATCTGCTGGCGCGGATTAAGTATCCGGATTACCCGCGACTGGTCGGGCTGATTGCCGCGGATTTGCGGAGCAAGGAAAGTCGGGGATTCGGCGAGTTTCCCATTCACAACCGGCTGTTACCGGAGCAATTGGATCAGCTGCTGGAACTGCGACCGCAATTGCTGAATGATCCGAATTTCGTGAATGCGAAAATTCGAAAGTTGCATCCGAATGCGGATGTCGACTGGCGACGCGAAGCGGAGGCACGGGAAGCATACCTGACTCGTGTCTGGGATTTCACCAAGACCCTGCAGCCAGCCTTTAACTCGCTGAAAGGCCACTCCCTTTACCAGTTGTTGCAGCATTACCAGCGCGAAGGGGAGTATCCGCGGGATCTGTTTTTGACGTATATCAAGCTGCCCCGCCCGATGCATTATGTGGAGCCAAAGTACATCAACCAGGCGGATCGCCGTCGATACCAGGTGGATCTGAACGCGAACTACCAAGCGGTTACGTCTCTTCCGCCGATTGGAAATGATGAGGTGCTGGTGCGGGATTACCTGCTGCACTTTTTTGTCGAAGACGATTCGTGGGAAGGATACTCGACGTTCATCCGCGAAAGTTACCTGAAGCCGCTGTTCGCGGAGGCAAAACTGACCAACGGGATCGGTGACCCGGAGCAGTGGTTTTCCATGCTGAGTCCGACAGCGGTGCAGAATTTGAAGGACCGGGTGGATATTGAATTCGCACCCTCGAATCGGGAGCAATACGGGCAGGACGACGTGGTGACGCTTGATGTTTTCGTGAAGAATGTGGATCAGCTCATGGTCAAAGTTTATGAGCTCAATGCGCTGAACTATTTCCTCGATCAGCGAAAGGAGCTGAATACCGATTTGCAATTGGACGGCCTGATTGCGAACACGGAAACCGAACACAAGTACGGGGAAGCTCCGATTCTGCGGAAGAAACGGACCTTCGAATTTGAATCTCTGAAGGGCAAGCGGGGTGTCTGGGTGGTGGAATTGATCGGAAACGGAATGAGTTCCCGGGCGCTGATCCGAAAGGGTCGGCTGCAGTACCTGTCCCGCACGACCGGCGCCGGGACGCTGGTGACGGTTCTCGATGCAAACAACCAACCGGCAAAGGATCCGGCCGTCTGGTTTGCTGGAAGAAAATACGAGCCGAATAAGTCGGGCACGATTTCCCTGCCGTTTTCCAATCAACCGGGAACGCATCCAATTGTCCTGACAGACGGAAATTTTGCGACCCTGGAGCAATTGCAGGTCCCGTCCGAGAATTACCGGCTGGAGGCGGGTTTTTATGTGCAACGGGAAACGATCCTGCCTTCCGAAGAAGCGAAGGTTGTGGTTCGGCCTTCGCTCACGGTGAATGGAAATGCGGTTCCCGTCAGCGTCCTGGAGGAAGTGAAACTGACGATTCGGTCAACAGATCTCGATGGCATCACGGCCGTCGAAGAGGTGCCGGAATTCGAACTGAAGAATGACGAAGAATCCGTTCACACCTTCCGGGTACCGAACCGGCTTCAGCATCTCAGTTTCAGCCTCGAAGCCAAAATCTCGGCAGTGAGCCGGGGAGGCGCCAAGGAGCCACTGGTCGCGCACGGTGAAATCCCCCTGAATACCATTGATCAGCGGGAGTTGGTGGCTGACATGCACCTGAGCCAAATTGACGGCGCCTATGTGCTCGAAGTGCTTGGCAAAACCGGTGAGCCCATGCTCGACAGGGCAGTGAACGTGGCGATCGATCATCGGGATTTTCAAAGGAACAGGAATTTCAACCTGAAGACCGATGATAACGGTCGGATTAATCTGGGCGCGTTGGAGGGAATTGTCAGCGTATCCGCCTCCGGAAACTGGCTGGACTCCCGACGCTGGATTTTGCCGGAAGACGAACACACTCTCGCATCGTCCGTTCACGGAGTCGCCGGAGGGAAAATTGAAATTCCGGCCATGGATGTCGAAGGCAACCTGGAGAGGAGTGATTTCGCCATTTTCGAAACCCGGGGAGGAACCCTGGTCCGGGATGACTTTGCGAAGGCTGAATTCAAGGACGGACTGATCCAGATCGAAGGACTCACGCCCGGAGATTACGAAGTGGTTTTGCGAAATCCGAATCGCACCGTGACGGTCCGCGTCACGGAATCCGATCAATCCGCGGCGGGCTATGCTCTTTCTGAATATCGCCACCTCGAGGTGAAAAATGCCAGCCCCTTGCAGATTTCCAGCGTGGAGTTGAAAGGCGAAAATGTCGTGATTCAAACCGAAAATGCCTCCCCGACCACGCGCGTTCACATTCTGGTGACCCGTTTTTTGCCGGAATACCGGGCCTACGATCGGCTGAATGTTTATCGCCTTCCCGAGCCGTTTGCGATCAATCGTGGATCGGCCGAATCGCTCTACGTTTCCGGTCGCGATATCGGCGAAGAATATCGCTATATCCTGGAACGCCGGTCTTCGAAAATCTTCCCGGGGAATATGCTGTCCAGTCCGGGCTTACTCCTGAACCCCTGGGCATTGCGGGATACGCAGACGACCATTGATGACGCGAAAGCGGGGGAGGCTTATCGGCGAAGCAAGGAAGCTGCCAAATCTGAGAGAGGAGCGTCGGCCGCCAAGGCGGATTCCGAGAAGGAAAACCGGGTCGCCGGCTCTACCACAACGAATCTCGATTTCCTGGCGATCCAGGGAGTCGTTAGTTACAATCTCACACCTGACGAAAACGGGGTGATTTCGTTCAAGCGATCCGAGCTGAAGGACCGCCAGCATCTCCACGTGATTGCAATCGATCTCGGGAATGTGGCTTACCGGCAGACGTCTTTCGACGAAGGGGAAGGAGTGGTGATTCGGGATTTGCGGCTGCAGACAAGCCTGAATCTGGAGAAACACTTCACCCAGCGGCGAAAAGTTACGATGTTGAAAAACGGTGAAACTCTTGAGATCCCCGATCTGCGGGCTTCCGATTTGGAAACCTACGACACGGTCTCCTCAGTCTACGGTGCCATGATGGGGGTGAACGGAGACGCTACATTCGGTGAATTCGGATTCGTGCTCACTTGGCCCGAGCTCCCGATTGAAGAGAAGCATCGCCTCTATTCGAAGTATGCCTGCCACGAGCTGAATTTTTTCCTCTCCCGGAAAGACGTCGAGTTCTTCGAGCAGGTCGTGCAGCCCTATTTGGAGAACAAGCGGGACAAAACGTTTATGGATGATTACCTGATCGGCGCGGACCTGGCCGAATACGTGCAACCGTGGAAATTCGGTCGATTGAACACCCCGGAACGGATTCTCCTGGCGAGACGATTGGGAGGCGGGGAGACCGAAAGCACGGCCCGGCACATTCGTGAGCTGTTTGAGTTGCAGCCGGTCAATCCCGAGCGGGAACAGTTCCTGTTCCAAAGCGCTCTTCGTGGTCGCCGCATGTCGGGAGGCCGACAGTGGGGAGGATTCGCCGGGCGAGCCGTCAACGGCAAAATGATGTTCTCCAATAACGGAGTCGCTGGTGAAGGTGCCGGTGGGGGCGGAAGCTCCGATGGTGGTGCGGGCGGTGCACCCGGAGATGTCTCCGGGCTGGGTCGCGGAAATGCCCGGTTTCAGCAATTGGCAAAAAAATCAAAGAATGCCCCCGCGCCTGCATCCGCTCCCATGGCACCCGGTGCAAACCGCGAAGTAAGAAAAGCGGTCTCCGAATCGGAAACGCTGTCCATGGCCCTCTCGGACAATTTCGCTGCGGATGTTGATAAGGATGGCCAACTGGCAGCCGGGGCCGAGATCCAGATGACGGGAAAAAAATTGCGGCAGCTCCGGGAAGAATCAGAAGCAGACGCCATCAATGAGGAGATGGCTGAAGTCGAAGACTTTGGGCTGGCCGACGAAGATCTAAAACGCGTACGGGGGGAACTGGCTCAGGCTGCCCTGTTCCGCAAACTCGAATCCACCAAGGAATGGGCCGAAAACAATTACTATCACCTGCCCATTGAGCAGCAATTGGCCAACCTGATCGGTGTGAACGCCTTCTGGAAAGAATTTGCTGCCTGGGAAGGCGAAGCGGGATTTTACTCCCGTGAATTCCCCGGAGCGACTTCCAACTTTGCGGAAATGATGCTCGCCCTCTCCGTGATGGATGTTCCGTTCGAAGCGAAGGAGCACGACATTGAAATCGAGAACAACACCTTCACGTTGAAAGCGAAGAGTCCTGTGATCGTCTTTCACGAGGAAATCGAGGAATCTCCGGTGGCGGAGGACAAACCGCCGATTCTGATCAGCCAGAATTTCTTCCGGAATGACGACCGCTACGAAAATATTGCCGGAGAACAAGTCGACAAATTCGTGACCGACGAGTTCCTGACCGGAGTGCTGTACGGATGCCAGGTCGTTGTCACCAATCCCACCTCTTCGACTCAGAAGCTCGATCTTCTTCTCCAGATCCCGCAGGGCTCGCTGCCGGTCATGCGAACGGATTATACGAAATCTCAGCACGTCCGCCTGGATCCGTTCAGCACTCAGAAAGTCGATTACTACTTCTATTTCCCGGTGAATTCCGGTGACGGTACCTTTGCCCATTACCCGGTTCACCTGGCGAAGGAAGAAGAAATCGTCGCCTGGGCGGATTCGTTTCAGTTCAAAGTCGTCGATCAGCTTTCCAAGATCGATGAAGCGTCCTGGGAATACCTCTCCCAATTCGGAACGGACCGACAGGTACTGGATTACCTCGCTGCGAACAACATCGAGCGTCTCAATCTCGGCCTCATTGCCTGGCGTTGCCGGAAGGATGTCGATTTTTTCCGGACCACGATTGAACTGCTCGACAATCGCCACAAATACAACGACACCCTCTACAGCTACGGGATTTTCCACAACCACACGGCAGCTGCGCGTCAGTATCTCCTCCATCGCGAGGATTTTCTTCAGCAGTGCGGCCAGTGGATCGAAACCGAACTGGTTTCCATCGCACCTGTCGAGCGGCACTGGTTTCAGCAGTTGGAATACAAACCCCTCGTAAACGCGCGAGCCCATCGACTTGGACGCGACCGGAAAATTCTCAACGACCGGTTCCGGGATCAGTATCTCGATTACATGAAAGTGCTGACCTACAAGCCGGAGTTCGATGGATACGACAACATCGCCGCCGCCAACTACCTGTTCACCCAGGACCGGGTTGAAGAAGGCCTGAACTGGTTCGGCAAGGTCAAGCCAGACGACGTGGAGTCCCAGCTTCAGCACGACTACCTGCAGGCATACGCGTCTCTCTACCGCGATGAGCCCGATGTCGCTGGCCGTCTCGCTGCGAAATACGAGGATTATCCCGTCGAACGCTGGCAGCAGAAATTTGCCCAGGTAGCCGATCAGGTCGCGGAGATTGGAGGTGCGGACCCGAACCTGACGGACAACGAAGATCGGGATCAACAGCAGGATCAGCTTGCCGACAAATCACCGGGCTTCGAAATCGCATCGGAGGGCCAGAAAGTCACCATCGACTACCGCAATCTCGACAAGGTCACCGTGAATTACTACGAAATGGATCTCGAGTTCCTGTTCTCGAGCAAACCGTTCGTGTCCGGCGACAGCGGCCAGTTCAGCTACATCAAGCCCAACGAATCCGCCGTTCAGAAACTGCCGAACAACAAATCGACCCTCGAATTCAAGATTCCAAACAAGTACGCCAGCAAAAACGTGCTCGTGGAAGTGGTCGGGGCCGGCGAGAAACGATCGACCGCGGTCTTTGCCAACACCCTCAAAGTCGATGTGACCGAAAATTACGGTCGGCTCCAGGTGCGGGGAGAAGAGGGCGGCAAGCCGTTGAGCAAAGTATACGTGAAAGTCTACAGCCGCTTTGATGATGGAAGCGTGAAGTTTTTCAAAGATGGTTACACCGATCTGCGCGGGAAATTCGATTACGTCAGCCTGAATACCGACGAGCTCGAGCGCGTTGAAAAATTCAGCCTACTCATTATGAGCGAAAAAGACGGTGCTCTCGTTCGGGAAGCCGTCCCGCCCCAGCGCTGATCCTATCGGAAAAAACGATTCAACAGGGTACGTTCGTCGAACGTACCCTGTTCATTCGAAAAAACCGTTCGCAACCGCTGCGCAGCGAACCTAGAATCGCCGCGTTATGCTCAAAGCCGGAATCGTCGGACTTCCCAACGTCGGAAAATCCACCCTGTTCAACGCTGTCACCCGCACCCGAAAGGCGGAGGCGGCGAACTACCCGTTCTGCACCATTGACCCGAACATCGGCGTAGTAACCGTGCCGGACGAGCGACTCGATGTTCTGGGAAAACTTTCCAAGAGCGAAAAAATCGTTCCGACCGCCATCGAATTTGTTGATATTGCCGGTCTGGTTGAAGGCGCATCCGAAGGCGCCGGGTTGGGAAATCAATTCCTGGCGAACATCCGGGAAACAGATGCCATCGTGCAAGTCGTTCGCTGTTTTCAAAATGACGACATCATTCACGAACTCGGATCAGTCGATCCGCTCCGTGACATCGAAATCATTAACTCCGAATTGATGATTGCCGATCTCGCCACGCTGGAAAAACGGAAGTCATCCCGCGAGAAAAAGGCCAAGGGAGGGGACAAAGAGGCGAAGCAGGAACTCGCCCTCATGGAAAAGCTGATTCCCCACATTGACGGTGGAAATCCGGCACTCACGGCTGATTTGACCGACGAAGAACGCAAATTGCTGCGCGATTTTTTCCTGCTGACCTCGAAGCGCACGATTTTTGCCTGTAACGTGTCGGAAGAGGAACTTGCCGCTGCCCAGGAAAATCCGGATGGTCATGAAATGGTCGCCAAAGTCCGGAAATACGCTGCCGAAACCCACGGGGCGGAAGCCATCGTGATTTCTGCGCGGATCGAAGAGGAAATGATCGATCTGGAACCGGATGAAGCCGACGAATTTCTCGCTGATATGGGCGTGAAGGACAGTGGGGTGTCTGCACTGATCAAATCCGTCTATCACCTGCTGGGACTGCGCACCTACCTGACGACCGGCGAAAAAGAATCGCGTGCCTGGACGATTACGGAGGGAGCCAAAGCCCCGGCCGCCGCCGGAGTCATTCATGGAGATTTTGAGAGAGGCTTCATCGCCGCGGAAGTGGTTCACTACGATGACTTGATCGAGCTTGGCTCCAGGGCAGCTGCCCGCGATGCCGGCAAACTGCGCATCGAAGGCAAGGACTATGAAGTGAAGGACGGAGACGTAATCGAATTTCGATTCAACGTATAACGGCACTCGCCCGCAAAACCGTCTCCTGCACCGCCAAATCGTGTTCAGACGGATACGAATTTTTCTTTTCGCCCCGGATGATCTTCGCAAGGTCCGCGGCGTCGCCCACATACCGGGAGTAAGGCGGATCGAACTGAATCTCGTTCTTGCCCCGCTTGAAGACACGCTCTTCACCCTCGAATTTCCGCTCTTCCGAAAGCGAGAGCGTAACGGAAGGCCGATCCAGTGGCTGGATGTGAAACGTTCCGCCCGTCCCGCAAACCGTGAAATGTCGGCGGGCAAATCCGTCGACCTCGAGACCGGTCGACCGGACTGTTGCAGTGGCTTTCGGGTATTCGAGAACGGCCAGCATGTTGTCGATCAGGGTGTCTTCGTTGGTCTCCAGCGTTCTTCGCGGGAATGCGGTCACTGTGTCCGGTTTGCCCAGGACACCGACTGTCAGATCGATAATGTGGCATCCCAGTTCGAACATGATTCCGCCTTCGAAATCGTCCAGCACCCGTCGGCTGGAAGCGGGCAGGACCTTCGACATCACCGCATGCGTTTCGAAAATTTCCCCCAGCCAGCCGGCATCGAGGCAGCGATGCAGCATCTGCACTGCGGGATTGAACCGGTACATATAACCCATCTGAACCACGAGATTCCTGGCATCCGCTTTTTTCATGATGCGCTCGTAAGTTTCCAGTGACTCGCCGGCCGGCTTGTCCAAATGACAGTGGAATCCGGCTTCGATGGCCAACCCGCAATATTTCAGCAAATCCTGCACCTCCGTTTCGATTCCGACGGCGTCAATGTTCAAGTTCAGCCCTTCCTCGAGACTCAGGAACGGCAAGTCCCGATAAGTTTTACTCTTTTTTGCATCTGCGAGACGTTTTGGATCCTCTTCGACAACACCCACAATCTGCCAGTCCGGGCTGTCGCGATAGACCCCGATTTTATTGGCGTGCGGGTGGCCCGTTCCGATTTGCAGATATTTCAGCGGATTTCTTTCTGCCGCATTCAGCAAGATCGATGGGGATGCTGCGGCAGCAGCGAGAGCGGTTCGGCGGGTGATTGGCATGACTGGATATTACCAGAAGCTCCGCTCGTTTCGTGGGAAAAAAACCGGCGTGGACGAGTGAACAGGGTTCGTTTGCCAAACCAACCCTGTTGCCTCGAAAATCCGCCCGCACACCTGCGGCTTGAAATTCAAACGGCTTCCGCGAGTTTCTCCATAGAAACGTGAAAGTGCAGACCTCCATTATTGCGGCCGTGATATACGGCTGGCTCGCAGCCCTGCTGCCCGCTTCAGAAACCGAACCGGTGAAAAAACCCGGCGTGACATTGCGTTTTGTCACCGAGGAAAATGCCATCCTGCCGGGAAAACCAATCACCGTTGGCTTGTTTCTGGAACACGAGCCGGAATACCACACTTACTGGAAATCACCGGGAATCGTGGGCGTGGCGACGCGGCTGGAGTGGAAATTGCCGGAAGGCTTTTCGGCAGGAGAGATTCAATGGCCCGCTCCGCAACGGACAAAAATGGCGCAAATTACCGCGTACGGATATGAAACGGATACGTGTCTGATTTCTGAAATACACGTGCCTGATGTGGTTGCCGGGGACAAGATCACGCTGAAAGCAAGGCTGGGCTTGATGTGCTGCGCAGCGAGCTGTCATCCCGCCTGGCATGACATGGAAATCACCCTGCCGGTTCTGCGGGATGGTTCAAAGCCGAAGCGGGACGAAAAATGGGCGAAGGTAATGGCGGCCGCGCGGGCAAAATTTCCGAAAAAGGCACCGGACTCCTGGCGTTTTTCTGCCCGCCGAATTGCAACGGAAGATCCCGAAATCCATGATGTGGAAATCGGGTTGGCTTTGCCGGAAGAAGCCGAACTGCCGGATGGATTCGATTGGGCGAAGACGTATTTTTTCTGCCACGACAACCAGGTTCACTCAGATCAACCGCAGAAAATTTCAGCGGACGGCAAATCGGTTTTGATGAATTTGAAGGGGACCGAATTCGCGCCGAAAAATCCGGAAGGAGTGAGCGGTGTCCTGTTTCATCCCGCGGGTTGGACGGGGCTGAACACGAAATGGATCGAGGTCTTTGTCCGCTGGCCCGGAAAAAAATCATGAGCAAAAAAAATCTTTGCGATTCCGAGTGGTGCGAAATCCGTGAATCACCGATTCATGGACGGGGCTTGTATGCGACGAAGAACATACCAAACGAAACCTACGTCATCGAATACGTCGGGGAACGGGTCGACAAGGAGGAATCCGACCGCCGGGGTTGGGACCGGATCGGGCGGGCGAAAGAGACCGGCGAAGCTGCGGTTTACATTTTCACGTTGAATGATGAATGGGACATTGACGGGTCGGTGGAGGAAAATGCCGCCCGGTTGATCAATCACAGCTGCGCTCCGAATTGCGAGGCCTACATTTGCGGTGAGGAAGATGAGGAGCAGTCAATTTGGATTTGTGCCATCCGCGACATCAAGAAAGGTGAAGAGTTGTTTTTCAATTACGGCTTCGATTTGGAAAGTTTCGAAGACCATCCCTGCTACTGCGGGGCGAAAAGCTGCGTCGGATATATTGTCGGAGAGGATTACTGGGGTGAACTGAAGCAGAAACTCGCCGACGGAGAGTTCGACGAAGCTGAACTGGCCGAGAGTCGGTAATTGACCGGTTTTTTCAGAGCGATAAACTGAATTCAATGAATCTGTTCGATCAAATCAATCGCCGCACTTTCCTGAATCAGTCCGCCGTTGGGATCGGGTCGCTGGCGCTTGGCTCCCGATTGTGGGCAGATTCTGCTTCGGGTTTGAAGCTGCCCCACCATACCCCGAAAGCGAAGCGGGTGATTTTTCTCTGCATGGCAGGAGGCCCGAGCCACCTGGAAACGTTCGATTACAAACCCGAATTGGCGAAAATGGACGGTAAGCCGATGCCGAAATCGATTACCGAAGGCCAGCCGATCGCGCAGCTGCAGGGGAAGGAATTGAAATGCCTTGGACCGCAGCGGGAATTCAAAAAATACGGACAGTCCGGCCAGATGATGGCCGACGTGTTCCCGGAGATCGGCAAGCATGCCGATGATCTGGCGATCATCAATTCCATGGTCACCGAGCAGATCAATCATGATCCGGCCCACACGTTCATGAACACCGGCACGCAGATTTCGGGTCGTCCCTGCATGGGATCCTGGGTGACATACGGTCTCGGGTCCGACGCGGAAGATTTGCCGGGATTTGTGGTGCTGACCTCAGTCGGGGGTGGCCAGAGCCAGCCGATTGCGGCCCGGCAGTGGCACAGCGGGTTTTTGCCGAGCCGATACCAGGGCGTGCAGTTTCACTCCACCGGCGATCCGGTTCTGTACGTGGGAAACCCGAAAGGCGTCAGCCGTGACGATCAGAAAGAGGTCGTTGACGCGGTCAATTCGCTGAACCGCTTGCGAAATGACCAGGTGGCGGACCCGGAAATTACAACGCGGATTGCGCAATACGAACTGGCCTTCAAAATGCAGGCCAGCGTTCCGGAACTGGTCGATTTCAAGGATGAGCCGCAGCATATTCTGGATCTCTACGGTGCGAAAAAAGGAGACGGAAGTTTTGCCAGCAATTGCCTTCTCGCGCGGAGGATGGCGGAACGCGGCGTTCGATTCATTCACTTGTATCACCGCGGCTGGGATCACCACGGCGGAGTTCGAACCGGAGTCGAAAACACCGCAAAACTGGTCGATCGCGGGGCAGCAGCCCTTCTTGAAGATCTGAAACAGCGAGACATGCTGAAAGACACGCTGGTCATTTTCGGAGGGGAATTCGGCCGCACGCCGATGTCCCAGGGCGGCGGAAAGAATCCGGGCAGGGACCATCACATCAAGGGTTTTTCCCTGTGGATGGCCGGGGGTGGAATCAAAGGTGGACAGACATACGGTGCGACCGACGACCTCGGATACAACGCGGTCGAGAACGTGGTTCATGTTCGCGATTTCCACGCGACGATGTTGCATCTGCTGGGAATTGATCACGAACGTTTTACCGCCAAATTCCAGGGGCTGGACATGCGATTGACCGGCGTCGAACCGGCCCACGTGGTCAAAGAAATTCTCGCGTGAGCCGTATTACGATCCAACAGGGTCTGTTCGCCAAACCAACCCCGTTGATTTGATTTTTCCCAATCAGACTTTTGTTATGAAACGAATACTTCTTCTTCTCCCCCTACTTTTTTCCCTGACGGTCGTTTGCCAGGAAAATTCGAACCCGGAGGAAAAGGGGGCGGCTGAAAAGAGTGCGAAAGCTCCGGCCAAAGCGAAGGCGAAACGACCTCCGCATCCTTCATTGAAGCCGATCCAGGAAACCCCCGGGATTCCGCGGGTTCTTCTGATTGGGGATTCGATTTCGATGGGTTACACGCTGCCCACCCGCGAAATACTGGACGGGGTTGCCAATGTCCACCGGATTCCCATAAATGGAGGCCCGACTTCACGGAGCCTGGAGAAGATTGATGGATGGCTGAATTTTAAGGAATGGGACGTGATCCACTTCAACTGGGGGATTCACGATTTGAAGATCATGGAGGACGGAAAACGGCAGGTGGAAGCGGAGGACTACGAAAAAAATCTGCGAACAATGGTCAGGAAAATGAAAGCCACCGGCGCGACCTTGATTTTTGCCACGACGACCCCGATCCCCAACGGCCAACTGGAGCCGGACCGGAAATTTGGAGACGTTGCTGAATACAACGAGATTGCGACCAAGGTGATGGAAGAATTCGAGGTGAAGATCAATGACCTGAACGCACATATTTCGCCGCGGCTGGAAGAGCTGCAAAAGCCGAAGGACCTGCACTTCACCCCGAAAGGGTCGGAGTTCCTGGCGGAAGCCGTGGCAAAAATCATCGAGGAATCAATCTACGATTGAGGTAATTTTCGCCGTGAAAGACTGGTTCCTGGAAAATATCTGGCTGGTTGTCGGATCGATTGTCGCGCTCGTGGTGACCCTGGTCGTCGTCCGCGTGATCGTGGTCGGGATGCGGGATGACTATTTTATCGCCGATCCGGAGGTAAGCCCGAAATCCATGGCGAACCAGCATCCGGCTCTTCGACTTGCGGGACTGGTTGCGAAGAACCTGATTGGAGGAATCCTGGTTATCGTCGGGATCATTTTGAGTTTGCCCGGAGTGTTCGGGCAGGGTTTCCTGACAATCCTGATCGGGCTGATGATCATGGATTTTCCGGGGAAACGGAAGCTGGAACTGAAGCTGATCAGCCTGAAACCGGTGTATGGCGGCATCAACTGGATGCGGAAGCGGGCAGGGAAAAATCCGCTGCTGTTGCCGGAAAGCTCAACGGATTGATGCGGCTTTTTTCAACCGGTCGAGAATGGCGGATCCGACCCCCCGATCCGGGAACGGTTCAGCAATGATTTCGTCGACGCCGAGTTGATCAAGCTGACGGAGCACGTGGTATAACCGGATTCCCGCTTCGGGCAAACGACCGGAGCCCGGGCTGAGGATTGCGATTTCCTCCCAGTCTACCAAGTCGAGAAAACCGTCTTTTTCCTGTCCCCGGTAGCTGAGAAGCGCATATCGCTTTCCAGGTTCCGGAACGAATTCCGCAGCTGACTCCGGCATGCGAAGTGGCGTATTCGGCGCGTAGTGGCTGGCCAGCATTCCGGGTGCTTCCGGAGCGTTTTCTTCGACGGCTTCGTTGCGCCTGGATTTGTCGATCTTTCCAAATTTTTTGAGATCGTCCGCCGTGACCGGACCCAGGCGGAGAATCCGAATCAGCGGTTTGGGCTCATTTTCTTCCAGTGCCACAATGGTCGATTCGATCCCGCGAGCGCAGGCCCCGCCGTCGATGACCAGCGGAATCCGGCCATCGAGTTCGTCCATGACAGCTGCTGCGGAAGTCGGGGACACGCGTCCGAACCGGTTTGCGCTCGGTGCTGCGAGGGGACCGCCAAATGCCTTGATCACCTTTCCGAAAATCGGGTGATTGCTCATTCGAACCCCGACCGTCGGGAGACCTGCGGTGACTTCATCTGGAATATGCGGCTTCTTCGGGAGAACAATCGTGAGCGGTCCCGGCCAGAATGTTTCCACCAGTTGCGTAACAATTTTGTCGAGATCATCCGGAATTTCCGCGACATCCCGGATCGACTTTTTATCCGGCACGTGAACAATCAGGGGATCGAAAGAGGGACGTTCTTTGGCTTCGAAAACCCGTTTCACGGCAGTTTCATTCAGCGCATCCGCCGCCAGGCCGTAAACCGTTTCCGTAGGGAGCGCGACCGGTTCCCCGGCGTGCAGAGTTGACACAGCCCGGTTAACGGCTTCCCGGGTCGTCGCTTCGCTTTCCGTGGTATGCAGTTCAGTGAGCATGATTGATGACGGGCAGAACATCCGCGAAAAAACCTGATTTCCAACTCGCGGCCTGAATTTTCAGTACCCGACCGAACCAAACGGGATCAAACAAATCGAGGGACTAGGGACTGAATTCGCGGTTGAATTGGAAAAATTTTTCACTTTGGTCCGTCACGGTTAGCGTTTATAAAGCGAAACCATCTCAGAAACCCCGGAATTACCAAACCGCCGCGATCCATGAATCGTCTCACTATTTATTTTCTCCCTCTCGTTTTTGCTTCGATTTGCCTCCCGATCTCCAATGTGATTGCGCAGGAAACTCCGGCCGATCCGGCAGCAGGTCCGGCCGATCCGGCAGCAGGTCCGGCCGATCCAGCAGCAGGTCCGGCCGCACCGGCCGCACCTGCCGCACCGAATACGGTCGAAGAAAAAGCCCGCAAAATTCTCGATCAACACAAGCCTGCGATCGTGGTGATCACTGCCAAGGGAAAGCTTGTCACCACCACCACTGGCGATCCGCTTCCGCAAAATGAACAGCAGCGAAGAACTCTCGGTGTCACGATTGCGGAGAATGGTCTCGTGGCGGTTTCGAATGTGGCCATCGATGCCAGCGTCGGCCTCGTCAATCAGCAGGCCCGGATCGATGGCAAAGTGGTCACGATTCAAACAGCGAAAACTGAATTCACGGAAGTCGAAATCAGCTACGGCGATTCGACGGTCCTGAAAGGCAAGGTCATCCGGCAGGACATGGATGCCGATATCGCGTTTATTCTCCCTGATCCGGACATGGCGAAGGCTCTCAGCAAAAAATTCGACATGATCGATCTCTCGAAGTTCGATGCGGATGCTGCGTTGGCCGACCAGGTCATCGGCCTGTCCCGCTCCTCAGCGATCTACGCCTACATGCCGACAGTCATGGTCGGACGAATCACCGGAATCTTTTCCGCTGACCGCACCTATTATGTGACCACCGCAGGCACCGGCCAGGGGATTGTCGTTTTCAACCTGGAAGGCGAACCGATCGGGATCACCGTGGTCCGAATTGTCGACGGGCGACCTTCCGGAGTCCTGGGAACCCTTTCTGCCGGATCGATCCAGGTCATGGCAAAATTGGCGCTCGATTCTCTCGAAAACTGAGCGGCACCGAACTTTTTATTTCTGTATGAAGCCGTCCCTCTCTGCGATCCTTCGCGGCGGGGGACTTTTTTTGTGCCTGCTCGGGCTCCATCTTTCAGGTAACGCTCAGGAAAAGTCCGCCGCTGAATTGTTCCAGGACAACGACCGGGTCATCCTGATTGGGGGAACATTTGCCTCGCGGGCTCAGTATTTCGGCCACTTCGAAGCTGCCCTGCAGCGGGCATTTCCGGAAAAGAAACTGACGGTCCGGAACCTGGGCTGGAGTGGAGATGAAGTCTCGTTGATGCCCCGTCCGTTGAACTTTCTAACCCTGGAAGAAAACCTGGACCAGTGGGAGGCCGATGTCGTATTTCTTTGTTTCGGTTCCAATGAGGCCTTTGCCGGAGAAGCCGGCCTGAAAAAATTCGAGGCCGACTACCGGAATTTGCTGGAGCGGATTTCCCCGATCACCGATCGCCTCGTTTTCGTTTCGCCGATCGCGCATGAGAAACTGCCCCCTTTTCCGGACCCGGCGAAGCGAAATCAAGATTTGGAAAAATATACCGCAGTCATCCGGAAACTAGCTTCTGAGCGGAAAGCTCCGTTCGTCGACCTGTTCCACTCGAGCCGGACAATCATGGCCCAGAATTATCAAAAATCGCTCACGATTAACGGATTGCACTTGACGGAGGAAGGTTATCGCGTGGTCAGCTCAATCGTGGCTGCGGAAATGGGTTGGCCTCAGCCCGGGCAGACTGATGAAAGCGTTTCGGAAGAACTCCGCCAGTTGATCATCGAGAAGAACCGCCAATTCTTCCTTCGCTGGCGACCGGTCAACGCCGAATACGTGTTCGGTCGGCGGAACAAGCCCTTCGGAATCGTTTCCTATCCGCCGGAGATGAAACAGCTCGAAGAGCAGGTTGCTGAACTGGACGAGCAAATTCACGAGATGGTTCAGTCCAAGTGAGTGATCAGGATCTGTTCGTTGAACAAACCCTGATCATTCGTAATTCTCGGATTCGGCCCTTGATTCGATCCCGTCCCCCGCCCAAATTCACGGCCCATGCCAAAGACGGAAAATGTCATTATCATCGGAACGGGCTGCGCCGGCTGGACGGCTGCGATTTATACGGCCCGTGCCAATCTGGAACCCCTCGTGATTTCCGGCGAACAGCCCGGAGGACAGCTGACGACCACAACGGAAGTGGAAAATTATCCCGGATTTCCCGGGGGAATCGATGGCCCGGAATTGATGGTGAATATGCAAAAGCAGGCCGAACGATTCGGCACACGTGTGGAATACTCGATGGTGACCGGGATTGAGAAGCAGGAGGATGGGACGTTCGTCTTGAAAAACACCGGGGAAGATCTGCATGCGAAAACCGTGATTATTGCAACGGGTGCAAGTCCCCGTCACCTCGGATTGCCCAACGAAAAGGAGTTGATCGGGCGGGGCCTGACCAGTTGCGCGACCTGCGATGGAGCGTTTTATCCCGATGTGCCGGTCGCGGTCATTGGAGGGGGAGACTCCGCCTGCGAGGAGGCGACGTTTCTGACCCGGTTCGCGAGCAAAGTGTATTTGATCCATCGCCGGGACGAACTTCGCGCCTCCAAGATCATGGCCGACCGCGCTCTGGGGCAGGAAAAAATCGAGCCGGTCTGGGATTCGCAGGTCACGGAATATTTGACCGATGACGAGGGAAAAGTGCGGGGCGTGACGATCGAGAATCGGAAAACCGGGGACAAAAGCGAGTTGGATTTGAAATGCGTGTTTGTGGCGATCGGTCATATCCCGAACACCCAGTTCCTCGAAGATACCGGGGTGAAGCTCGATGAAAACGGCTACATCATCCAGAAGCCGGGCACCGGGAAGACGGATATTGCAGGGATTTTCGCGGCCGGTGACGTGGCGGATCATGTTTATCGTCAGGCGATTACGGCAGCTGGGAATGGTTGCCAGGCCGCCCTTGATGCCGAGCGATTTCTTGCCGACCTGGACGAGTAATCCAGTCTTGCTCAAACGGTTGGAACACGCTACAATCCGGCCCCTGAAATTCGAACACGAAAACGAAATGAAAAGAGCGGTATTTGGTGCGGTGGCGATGGTGGTTTTTTCTGTGAGCAGCCAGGCTCAGTTTCATGAAAAACGGGAGACCGGCCAGACGGTTTTCAATCAGCAGGCTCAGACGAATCTGACTGCCAAGGCCATGGCTGATCAAAACTCGCAGCTTGCTGCAAATCACAACGGCAAAGCTCAGCTTCGCCGTGGGGTTTCCGCCCAGGTCGGGAATCACATTGTCCACCAAAACTCGGCGATCTATCTTCCAGCCGGGGCTGCCAATGGAATCCGGACGGCCGATGGTCGCGTCATCGATGCCGCGCTGGGCGAAATGAACGGGAAGGATGCCGATCATCTCGCTCAGATCGTCTATCACTCGGACGGCTCCTACACGGAAACAGAACGCCATTTCAAGGATAAGCCCGGTGCGCTGAACGGCACCTCACTCGCCAACGAAACCGTGGTGCAGTATACCAAGACCGCCAACGGTGTCCTCAAGGCCACCCGTCACATCCTCCACAATGATTTCGGGTTGCCGTCCGAGGTGATCATCAAGGACGCCAACGGCCGATTCAAGTATCGCGGAGTGTTGATTTACGACATCAGCCGCCGATTGAAAGAAGAGCAGCTCTTCGATGTGAACGGGAAATTGATCCGCCGAAATGTTCAGAAATATGACCCCCAGGGCTTCAAGCTTCCGATCGAAACCTACGATTACATCAAGGATATTCCGGCCGACCTGCAACTTGTGGTCAAGCAGACCGAGAAGGTTCAGGAACCGATTCGGGAGCGCCGCGGGCTTTTCAGCCGGAACAACAACCGGAATGGTGACACGAAAAACAACGGAGGAGGCCTCCGCAACGTGCTTTCGCCTGCCGGGGGAAATCGTGCCAATTCGAATCCGCCCGGCGGTGGAGTGACAACCGGTGAAATCGGCTCGGAGCCCCAGCGAAAAGGCGGGGTGCTTGGAAAGATCTTCGGCGGCAACCGGAAGAAAAACTGATCTTTTTCCCGGTCTGTTTTGGATAAAACTTCCGGCAACCCGTCCGCCCTGAAAATCCTCGGTTGGCTCACCGTGATCGGGATCATGATTTCGGGTTGGCTGTGGGGTTGGAAATGGCGCCAAATCGCGGCCGGGGAAAGATTCAGCGCCGATGAACAGCTCATCATTGATTTGCAGGACCAGGTCACCCGGTTGACTGGTGAAAACGAGCGGCTGACAGCGGAGTTCCGAAAGCTCAGTAAACCGGAACCCGATTGAAAAGCCGGTTAGACATTTTCGAAACCTGCGGCATTAATTCCGATCCAACAGGGTCTGTTCGTTGAACCAAACCTGTTCATTCGAAACCAGATGAAACTCATCGTCCAGAAATATGGAGGCACATCGGTCGGCACACCCGAGCGGATCCGGAATGTGGCGCGCCGGATCCTGGACACTCACGAAGCCGGAAACCAGGTGGTATCGGTTGTTTCCGCGATGGCCGGTGAGACCAACCGTCTGATTGCCCTGGCAGATGAAGTCACGGGGAAGGATCACTACCCGACTGAACGCGAAATTGATGTACTTCTAGCCACCGGCGAGCAAACCACGATCGCGCTGACGGCGATGG